>NZ_JBFUIN010000094.1:0-10254 GCF_056401855.1 Bacillus sp. P4_D3 | reverse complement strand
GTCCCTAAACCGCGAAATGGATATAAAGGTAATAAATAAGGCGATCCAAGTGATTTTAAACGAATTAAATGAGCTAATATGAATACGAATCCTACAATGAGACCTAAGCCCCCAAATGCACCAGCTAAAAGAATAAGCGGAAATCGTAGTATCCGGATAGTAGAAGACATTTTTACAGTTGGTGTTGTAAAAGAAGCGAGTGCTGATAAAGCGACCGCAATTAATAAAATTGTACTTGTTAAAGCAGCTTGAACAGATGCTTGCCCAATTACAATCCCACCAACGATACCGATTGTTTGTCCAACTTTTGTCGGTAATCGTGCCCCAGCTTCGCGAAGTAATTCAATTGTAATTTCTAAAAAAAGTGCCTCTAAAACAGGTGGGAAAGGTACATTAGCTCTAGAATAAATAATAGGGCCAAGTAAATCAGCTGGAATCATTTGATAGTGATATGTTAATACAGCTGTATAAATGGCTGACGAAAATAAAGAGAATGCAGCTCCAAAAAAACGAACCATCCGAAGAAATGAGCCCGCTATCCATGGTAAATAATAATCTTCTGGAGAGACGAAGAAATCGAGTAATGTCGCTGGTCCAGCTAATGCATATGGTGAACCGTCTGTTAAAATGACAACTCCTCCATTCAATAATGCATAAACGGAGCGATCTAAACGCTCTGTAGGGAGTAAAACAGGGAAGGGAGAGTTGCTGTTATCACTAATAAACTGTTCAATCATAGTCGCATCGAAAGGAACATCAAAGTCAATGTCTTGTAGGCGCTGCATTGCAGTATTAACGTGCTGTTCATTCGTAATGCCTTCGATGTAAGCAACTACGACTTTTGTTTTTGATATAGAGCCAACTACAACTTGTTTGAAAACTAATTGCTCCGTTACAATATTCCGGCGAAGTAAGTGTATATTTGTATCAATATTTTCAACAAATCCAACTTTTGGACCGATGACACTATATTCATTTTCTGTATCGTTATATAACCGTGTACCTAACACTGAACTCTCGGCACGAATAAGTGCATATTCTGCTGAGTGAGAATCATTTTTTAGCTGAATAAGTACATACCCACTTAATAATTTTTCACGAATATCATCAATAGAAGGGGCGGTGATAATCTCCTCGAGTGTGACGATATTTGCTATATCGCTTATATTTTTAATGTGATCTAATTCTCTTTTTATAGGTGTTAAAATGAATCGATTAATGAGGAGTGATTCGGCTGTAGATTTATAATAAAACAAACATAACGTCCCATCTTCTACGATGTTATAAGAAACGAAATCACTAGACCCTTTCATAGTTTGGATAAATTCTGGAATGGAACAGATTGTTTTTGTATTCTTTTTAGACGAAAGAAACATTTTCTCACCCCTTGCCTACATCATTTACTCGTGTTAGTTTTTGGGAAAGACGGGAATTTATACTTGAAAATTGAAAGTTCATAAAGTGAAACTTTAATCAGTGGGGGTTTTGTTCATCTCCCACTGATTATTAGCCCTCACCAATCGGACGTTTACGGGCAGTTGATCGCCCACCTAACTTCTTTGCACCAGCCGAATTTTGAGGTGGGAGTTTTACTACCCACAAATAGCGGGATAAAGAAAAGGAAGAGTATTGAATATCTCTTCCTTTTTGGCAGGCTAATTTGTTTTCTTTTCTTTAATAGACTTCACTAATTTAATCATTTCTGCCCGTATATCTTCTTTTTTAACATTTAATTTTTCCGCAATTTGTTTAATATCCATCCCATCTTTTTTCATTTTCAGTACATCATCGAGAGAAGTATTACTTTTTTGAGCGATGATTGTTAATACCGTGAGCTGACGTAAGCTGATATTATACTCTTTCATTTTTTGTTTTAGTCCATCTGGTGTGGACTTTTGCATATTTGCTAATTCTTGCAGTAGTGCTTTTTTCGTTTCTTTATTCATATGATGCTTTTTCAATTTACTTGGATCTACACCGAAATGCTGTGCTGTTTTCTCCCAAGATTTATTTTGCTTATAGTAAGCTAAAACGTCTTTAATTTCCTTTTTACTGATTCTTGCAATGTGGGCAGCTTTCCAAATTTCATGTTTGTTATAGCCGAGTTTTTCGAGAGACTGCATTTCTTCCTCTGAGATTAGCTTATGATGATGCATTGTTACTTCTTTTGGCGAGGCAGCGGAAGCAGGGAAAACAGACACCCCGCATAATAATGCTGCCATAGTCATACTTACTGCGATTTTCTTATACATGTAAACTCCTCCTAGATGGGTAATGTGGAAAACTTACACATATCATTTCCATAAAATGTGAAAAACTTGTGAACAAGTTAAGTTTTTTTATTCACAGTATAAAAAGGAGTTTTTATAAGTTTTCCAACATAAAACATTGATTAATAGTGAAAAACTAGGTTATAATCGAAATTGAAAATCAATATCAATAATAAAGTGAAACTTTAATCAGTGGGGGTTTTGTTCATCCCCCACTGATTATTAGCCCTCACCAATCGGGCGTTTACGGGCAGTGGATCTCCCACCTAACTTCTTTGCTCCAACCGGTCTTTGAGGTGGGATTCTTACTGCCCGTTAATGCGGGACAAACTTATACATATAGATAAAAATAAGGGAGAGAAAAATATGACTACATATACTTCCATCGCAAATGTGATTAAAGAAAGACGTTCTGTTCGTACATTTACAGATAAAGCAGTAGACAAAGAGCTATTAATTGAACTATTAAACGACGCAACATGGGCACCGAATCATAAAAACCGTGAACCATGGAATTGTAAATTATACATTGGAGAAGGCCGTCAGAAATTAGTAGACGCAGTATTAAACTCTTTCACAGAAGAAGAAAGAGTGAAACGCGGCAAAATTTTATCTGACCGTTTCTTAAGCACACCTGCACAAATCGTTGTATATATGAATGAAGATCCGCGTCAAATTCCACGTGACGAAGATTACGCTGCAACATGTGCATTTATGCAAAACTTCCAATTGCTTGCTTGGGAACGCGGCTTAGGATGTGTTTGGAAATCAGGTGGATTAAACTACAATCCACTATTTATAGAAGGAATCGGTTTAACAAGAGGCCAACGCATCGTTGGAATTCTTCATATCGGCTATTTTGATAAAGCACCAGAAGGAAAAGCTCGTACGCCGATTACGGAGAAGATGGAGATTATTGAGGGTTAATTAGAAAGAGGCATTCTCGTTTTTTCGGGGGTGTCTTTTTATTATGCAATCAATCCTCATGAAAGCTTGTTCCTCATCATACACTTTCTTAAGGGAAAGTGTAAGGAGGGAAAATAATGAGAGCAAGTGACGATAAAGCGCTGCAATATGCGATAGCGGAAATTACGGAAATTGCGACTGGATTTGGGCTTGATTTTTATCCGATGCGTTATGAAGTATGTCCAGCGGAAATTATTTATACATTTGGTGCATATGGGATGCCGACGAGGTTTTCACATTGGAGTTTTGGAAAGCAATTTTTCAGAATGAAATTACAATACGATTTGGGACTTAGTAAAATTTATGAACTCGTTATTAACTCTGATCCATGTTACGCCTTTTTATTAGATACGAATTCTTTAATTCAAAATAAACTAATCGTAGCGCACGTTTTAGCGCACTGTGATTTCTTTAAAAATAATATTCGTTTTTCGAATACGAAGCGAGACATGGTAGAAAGTATGGCTGCAACAGCGGATCGTGTGAAAGCATATGAGCATAAGTACGGAAAGGCAGAGGTAGAAACATTTTTAGATGCCGTACTTGCCATTCAAGAACATATAGATCCATCACTTATGCGCCCGAAACTTGCATGGAGTATTGAAGATTTAGAAGAGGATGTTGAAAAGAAAAAGATATCACAGTACGATGATTTATGGAATTTAGATGATCGAAACAAAAAGAGGGAAAGACCTAATATGCATAAAAAGAAGAAAATCCCTCCGCAACCAGAGAAAGATTTACTTCTATTTATCGAAGAATATAGCCGTGAGTTAGAAGATTGGCAGCGCGATATATTAACGATGATGCGTGAGGAAATGTTATATTTCTGGCCGCAGCTTGAAACAAAGATCATGAATGAAGGCTGGGCTTCCTACTGGCATCAACGCATACTTCGTGAAATGGACTTAACATCTGGTGAAGCAATTGAATTTGCGAAATTAAATGCAGGTGTCGTACAGCCATCAAAAACAAGTATTAATCCATACTACCTCGGTATTAAAATGTTTGAAGATATTGAAGAACGCTATAACAATCCGACAGAAGAAATGAAAAGGCGCGGTGTGAAGCCTGGTTCTGGTCGTGAGAAAATGTTTGAAGTACGGGAAATTGAATGGGACGTATCGTTCCTAAGAAACTACTTAAATAAAGAACTCGTAATGAGAGAAGATATGTACTTATTCCAGCGCCAAGGTAAGGAATATAAAGTAATTGACAAAGAGTGGGAACAAGTACGAGATCAACTCGTAAATATGCGTACAAATGGAGGTTTCCCGTACTTAGTAGTGGAAGATGGAGACTACTTAAAGAATGGGGAATTGTACATTAAACATAGTTACGAAGGAATTGAGCTAGACTTAAAATACTTAGAAAAAGTATTACCTTATCTTCATCAGTTATGGGGAAGAACGGTGCATATGGAGTCGATTGTGGAGAGTAAGGGCGTTGTGTTTTCTTATGATGGGAAGATGGTGCATCGGAAGTATGTGTGATGGAAAGAACGGACATAGAATGCTGTGTCCGTTCTTTTTTATTTGGAACAAAGTTAAATATGCTATTCTTAAAGAAAGGGAGTTACATATAGAAATGGAGCGATCTAAATGAGCAAAGTAGGGGTATGTAAGGTGGAGATTACACCACCCTTAGGTATTGATTTTATCGGATACCATAGAGAAACAGGGATTAATAATATTGAAGAGCGCATTTATGGGACAATTTTTGTATTTGAAAAAGATGAAATGAAAACTGTGTTTATAAGTATTGATAATATCGGAATGTTAGTAGAAGATACGATGATAATTCGTGAACGAGTAGCTAGTGAGCTTAATGTACCGTTGCAGCAAATAACAGTTGTTTATACGCATACTCACTCTGGTCCGGAAACAGTCGGCGATCACCCTTTAATAAAGTCGTATAAAACGATTTTACTAAATAATGTAGTACAGGGTGCTATTACTGCGAATAATAATATACGGTCATGTGAAGTTGGCTGGGGTGTTACAACAGGTGAAATTGGAGTAAACCGAAGAGAGAGAACATCTGATGGAAAAGCGAAGATGGGAACAAATATAGAGGGTGTTGTAGATAAACGAATTGGTATGTTAGCAATAAGAGATGTTGAAACGAAGGAGTTATCTGGGGTTTTAGTGTTTTGTACTGCTCATCCGAATGTTTTAAAAGGAGATAGTGATGCATTATCAGCGGATTATCCTGGGATGACGAGAGAGATTCTTGAGAAAATAGTAAACTGCCCAGTTATTATCGTTCAAGGTGCTGCTGGAAATGTGAATGCGAAGTATCGCGGTTCAAGGGAAGCATTAAAACAAATGGCTTACATGCTTAGTGGACATGTATTAACGATGTTACCAACAGTTACATATAGCCCAATTGTAAATTTGAGAACAATTTCGAGTACGATGCAAATGAAGTTGAAGGATATTCCTGAAATTGATGAGGTACGAAGCATGGCTCAATTAGCTGAGAAGCAGTGGAGCGTGAATACTGATGAATGGCTTACTATCGTATTAGAGAAATATAGGGAAAACATGCGGCAGTTAAGTATCGATTTAGAAATTCAATTGTTTCAAATTAATGATGGTATATTCTCTGGAATACCGATGGAACCTTTTTCAGAAACTGCTTTAGAAATGAAAGAGAGTCTTCAAAATGAACTAGCTTTCTTTGGTGGCTATACGAATGGATATATTGGTTACTTACCGACAAAAGAGGAGTATGCATATGGTGGATATGAAGTGGAATTAAATCCTGTTGTGTATGGGCCAGTTACAAACTTGTTGATGCCGCCAGAGGAGAATACGGCAGAGCTGATCGTGCAGAGAGTTACGAAATTATATAATGTATAATATATGGATATCCCATATATTTAAAACAAAATTTAAAGGAATCAATGATTTTAATAAAGCTGTAAAAAACGAATCCATTTTGAAAAAGAATAATCAAAGTGGATTCGTTTTTTATATGGAGTTTTTGTTTACCAAACAGGTCGTATGCTCGATGATAATTTTCCTGTATTTTCTTTAGTAACGAATGTTGTTAAATCCTCTTTAAGCATTTGCATTCGTTCTGCACCTATGTTTGCAATCCATCGTTGTTCTATTTCAGCTACTATTTCTTCTTTTGCTTTCATTACTGCTAAACCACGCTCGGTTAAAACAATAATTTTACCTCTTTTATCAGTAGGATGCGTTTGGCGCGTGACATAACCACTGTTCTCAAGAGAATCTACCATTTTACTTATGGCTTGTTTTGAGACCCCTAAATATTCAGCTAGTTCTATACCGGTTGCTCCATTAGGAAGGATACGTTTGAACATAAAACCATGCGCTGGCCTAATATCTTCAAATCCCAATTCACTTAATTTGTAATGTAGTTCAGTAATTAATGTGCTGAAAGATAGTGATAAAAGTGATGTAAGATCTAGTTCGTTAAGTGTTTGATGAGTCATGTATATAACCTCCTTACTTATAGTCAATTAAATTGACTATAAGTAGAATCTATTGTACTATACAGGATATAGTCAATCAAATTGACTATATGATAGTAATAGAACAAATAATGATTTATCTAAATAAAATCAATGAATTATGGAGGTTTCACATGGTTAATATCGTTAAAATTAGAGGGAGTGTATTTGCACCGTATACTTTGCTGAAACCTATTCAGGATCCTGCAACAGGAAGAGCGTTTGAATATGCTGGAGATGCACGTGAATTTACACCATATGCTGTGAACACAAAGCGTTCAAGATTAGAACAAGAAGTGAATATTGATTTTTATAAAAGAGAAATTTTCACATATGCAGATGCTTGTATCGTCACTGTGAAAATTACAAATCCAGATGGCTCAATTGAGTATCAAAAAGGAGAAACAAGTACAGAAAACATTGCATGTACAAATATTGTATGGAGTGAAGATGAAGTTTCATTTGAAATGAGAGCAAGTGCAAGTAATCCTTTAAACGCGGCAGCACCTGCAGCTGATTATTTTTTGACTATACGAGTTAATGAAAGTGGTACTGTGCATGTTGAAGGTGTACATGATGGTTTCCCTTGCTATGAATTTTATAAACAAATAGACTTTGGTTCATTTGAATTAATATATACACATGATTTCAGAGAAACGGATGATACCTCAGCAGCACTAGCTGGAGAAATGGAATATAGCTTTAAAACGACAATCTAGATATAAATATAGCGCTATTTTTCAGAAGGAAGTAGCAAACGTAAAAGCGAAAGCTATTGATTATGGGAGCGAAATTGTGGTCTGTTTTATTCAATAGTATGCAGTATTTAAAATAATATTATAGAGGTGTTTCTTATGACTAATATCGTTAAAATTAGAGCCAACGTATTTATTCCAATGTCTTGGACAGAACCGCGGAAGGATGCACAAACAGGGAAAGTAATCCAATTCGAAGGTGATTCACGTGAGTTTACACCACATGCGGTAAATACTATGCGCTCTAGAGTTGAGCAAGAGGTAGTAGTAGATTTTTATAAAGAAGAAGTGTTTTCATATGCGAACACGGGTGTCACGACAGAGAAGATTACAAATCCAGATGGTTCTGTGAATAAAAGAACAGGAAAAGCGAGTACTGAAAATATTGTGTGTACTCATATTGTATGGAATTCTGAGGGTGTGCAATTCAAAATGAGTGCAAGTGCTAGTAATCCGTTAAATGTGTATGCACCTCCTGTGGACTATTTATTAACTGTATGTGTGAAAAAGAATGGCAGTATCGATATTCAAGGAGAACATGATGGATTCCCTTGTTTCGAATTTTATAAGCAAGTAGATTTCGGTTTATTTGAACAAATTTATACACATGATTTTAGAGAAACTGGTGATACAGCTGAAGCATTAGGCGGAGAAATGGATTATAGTTTTGCAAAGAGATTATAGGAAGTATGACAATGGAACGAGGGGTTACTTCATTCGTAAATGAAATGAATTTTTTGTAGTAGATATATTGTATTAGTCATATTATCCCCATGTTTGAAGCTCGTATAGTTATAAATATGGGATAAAAAGAAATGTGAGGAATGTATATGACAGTGAAAATTAGAGTTTATTCTGATTTTATTTGTCCATTTTGTTTTTTAGCTACTGCCCCTTTAGATGGGGTGCAAAGGAAAAAGATGTAGAAATAGAATGGATGCCACTTGAATTACGCCCTATCCCGCATCTTAAAGTTAAACCATGGAAATTGCCTTATGTGGTAGAAGCTTGGAGCTCGTTCATTCATCCTACTGCTAAAAAATTAGGAATAGAAATGAAATTACCTCGTTTATCGCGTCCGTATACTCATTTGCGATATTTACGTACCATGAAACAACTAATTACACTGTCTACAACTGAAATTCTCTTTGATTTCGAATGCCTTACAAACAAAATATTAGCACAAATGTTCGTGTGACGGTATAATTATAAGTATCTTAAAATTAAAGGAGGTCTTGCCTTATGAGTCAAAGAATTTCCTACTATGATGTTGCACCTGATGGCATGAAAATTATGATGGATATGGAGAAGTACACTAAGAAGTCTACAATTAATCGAATTACTAGAGAACTTATAAAGATTAGAGTCTCTCAAATTAACGGTTGTGCTTTCTGCATAGATATGCATACATCCGATGCTCGTAAGATGGGTGAAACCGAACAACGAATTTATTGTTTGAATGCTTGGAATGAATGTGATTTTTATACACCTGAAGAGAAAGTTGCTCTTGAACTATCTGAGCATATTACTCTAATTCCTACTAAAAGAGTTCCTGAAGACCTATATAAGCGAGTACGTGAACACTATGACGAGAAACAATATGTTGACCTTGTTTTGGTAATCAATCAAATCAACAGTTGGAATAGAATTTCTATTGCAATGGGAAATACAGCAACTAAAAAATAATTGCTCTCAACGAACGGAAAATAAGAATAAAATTAAAGATGTTTAAAAAATCACAATACGGTCGTTTCATTTTTCTTTATTATGCAGTTATCATAAACTGTGACATAACCAAATTTATAAAAGTTATTGTTTCATCCTTTATAACTTTTATCATAATATTATCTTGAAACACGAAGGGACTGAACTATGCGCAGATATCAATATCTTGACCCCAAAATAAAAACATAATGGAGGTAAAAATATTGATTACAGAACTACAAACCGAAAGATTAGTTTTAAGAAAAATGAAAGCATCAGACTCAGCTAGCATGTTTACAATTTGGTCTGATCCAGAAGTTACAAAATTTATGAATATCAATAGTTTTACTGATGAAAGCCAAGCGGTAGATATGATTGAAATGCTTGATAAGCTATCTCGGGAAAACAGAGCTATTCGTTATTCGATAATTGAATTAGAATCAAATGAAATTATCGGTTCTTGTGGTTATAATTCATTTGATTTCAAAAACGCCAAAGCAGAAATTGGTTACGATATTAGTAAAGCTTTTTGGGGTAAGGGGTATGCGCCAGAAGCCATTCTCTCTTTAATGGATTATGCGTTTAGTACTTTAGAATTCAATAGAATAGAAGCAAAAGTTGAATCTGAAAACATCAATTCAATAAAAGTCTTACAAAAGTTAAACTTTACATTCGAAGGGACAATGAGAAAGTGTGAAAAATCTAATGAAAAGTTTATTGATCTAAGTATTTATTCAAAATTAATAACAGATTAACTTATATTACTTAGCCTACATTCCTTAAAATGTAGACTATTAAATACCCTCGAAGCATCCTTAATTGCTATTAATTGAAAGTGAGGGCTACGGCTCTCTTTTTTAATTCACAATTTCTAGTACAATTGAAATAATTAAGAAACGTATAGAGTAATCCGTCCGATCTTAACCACTGAAGAAAAATTAACAGAGGAAGAGATCATGAACTTTGCTGTTGAAATGAGGGAAAAGAAATAGAAGGACACAACTATATAATAAGAAAAATCTAGAAGATACGTAATATTTAAAAATGAACCGTCTCATAAAGAACATGTAGTAAT
>NZ_JBFUIN010000093.1:0-10271 GCF_056401855.1 Bacillus sp. P4_D3 | reverse complement strand
GGGGGGGGACGGATTCTGCTATAATCAAATAACCGATTCCTAAAAATAAATTTTCGCAACGGAATCAGGAACTTTTTAGGGGGTCTAGCTGCCATGACAGAAAATGAGAAGAAATTGATGGAACAGGTATATGAAATGGTAACGGAAATGGCACAGGACGTAAAAGAATTGAAGAGTGATGTAAAAGAGTTCCGAAACGAGGTCACTGATTTTAGAACTGAAATGAAGGGATTCTATTCTGAGTTTCGTAACAACCAAAAAGAAATTATGGGGGGAATCGCTACATGGCAACGGAAAGAGAAATTGAATTAGCAAAACAAGTACTAGCAAAGTTAACAGCGATGGATAATAAGCTAGAAAAGTTGGATAACAGAATGGATAGTTTGGAAGGTAGTTTTAAAGGATTGCAAGCTACATTCACGCAGGGTTTTGCTGATGTACATAAAGGATTAAATGAGATAATCGAAATAAATAAAAACAGAAAGTCAGCAAAGGAAATCGTTGAAGGAATCGCTGGGAAGGAAGATCAATAAAATAAATCTGTCATTAACCCTACTTTATTTTTATGTAATTGTACTATATAACTATTTTCTGTTGTATTATTTGAATTATGTAATTATCAAATAGCAAAGGGGAAATATTATGAAGTGGATTCAACTCTTATTTTTTGCAGTAACTGTAGGTGTACTTTGTATTCTTTTTTATGACTATAATGCACTAAATCAATTACTACGTGGGAATGAGGATTCAATAACAACTTTATTTCAATTGAGTAATGACTCGACCAGATTCACTTTGGGGGAATTACAGAAACTACTAGGTGAGAATAAAACTTCGATGATGACTGTGGTGGAGTTTTTTGGAATTGCACCGCAACACACAGCAATTTTAAAAACAACACTCACAGCATGGTTTTTGTTTACCCTTGTTCATATTATTGTTAGCAATCAAAATAAAAACAAACAGAGAAACAATAATGCAAATTCGTAATAAAATCGAGTCTATGACCCGTTTTCACACGTGTCTCGGCTGAATCTCAAAAGGGTTAGGGATTTACCTTAACCCTGTTAAATTAACCCCTTTTCATAGTTAATTAAGCAACAGTTTAAATCGTATTTCATGGGTCTGAATAGGAATATACCTGACCTTCATTTTTGGGCCTGAGAATGCCTTTATATCAAGCCCTCATTTAGCTAAACTCTTGCGTATTCTACTGTTTCTCTCTGATTTACTTTTAGCTGACTTTCTGCATACATCAGAACAATATCTCAAACGTAAATTACTAGTTTTAAATATCCTCTTACAGCCATTACATTCTTTTGAGGAAACTGAAACCTCTTTGACTACACCATGTTTAGAATCAATTCTATTCAGTAAATTTAAGTAGTCGCACTTAACCTCTTCTTTATCGAATTTGTAGCGGCCATGTTTAACCAATAGAGGACAATGTGCATCTCTCAATACACACCAGTTCTTCTCACCATTAAATTCTTTAATTAAGTTGCAACAACCCTTTGCTTCTATTTCCATATCTCCTGATCTCCCCTTTTAAAACAGAAAAACCCAACCATTATTTGGCTGGGTTCTCTTCTTCTTCTTTATTTTTGCTTTTTCTAAATCTCATAATTGCATAAGGTGTAGCAACTACAATAGGTTCGTTACGTGCTGAGATAAATCGGCTGATAGCATTTTCGTCCATCGGTGTTGGTTCAGCTTTTGTAATGCCTACTTCTTTGTTAATCTCATCGACAGCCAAACCTAATGTGATCTTTTCTAATGAACTTCTCGCCATAATTATTTCACGTCCTTTGGTTGTTTTAAGTGTTCTGGTAAATTCCCATGAGTAGCGGAAAACATTTCGTTACGAGATACAACAGATGATTCAAACCAACTAAAATGTGGCTGGTACTGTTCTTGATTGAATGAGTGTTCTAAACGTGGAAACTCTTCTTTAACTGTTGTATCCTCAAACACTTCATAAATCTCAGGTGCAATTTCATGGTATTGTTTTTTGAACTGTTTCCCCATTTCAGCTACCTCAGTTAGTAATTCATAACGGTGGCGAATAGCAAGTTCTGTCACGTCATACTCATTAGCACTAGAACGGTCTTTTCTCAATACATCTTGAAATACTGGTACATAAGCCAGTTTTAAAGCGGTTCTTTTCTCGTCCAGTTCTTCAAACATAGAATGAATGATTTCTACTTTAGAGTTAATGCCCTTTGCCTGTGCCTTTAAATAAATGCGTTCTGATAAGTTGGCATTTTCCTGGTCTAACAGAATCGCTGTCATTTCCTCTTGTAATGCAACCAGTTCTGTTTTTAGTTCTTGTTCTTCCTGATCTAATCCCTCAGCTTTTGCCTTGTACTCAGCTATAACTTGTTTTGTTTCAACGAATAAATCTTTTACTTCCATTTCCCATTCCTCCAATAGTAGATATTATTTGTAGCCTCTTGAAGCCTTCATTTCTAAGATTCTGCGAACACTGGCTAACTCAACGTTAGAAACTCGTAATCGTTTAATAGCGTCCTTAAATTTGCTGTGATACAGCGGTGTGAACTCTATTTCACCTCGTTCTAGTTTTCCGATGGTACTTCTATCAACGCCCATGACCTGTTCAAAATCTGATTGAGTCTGATTTCTCAACTGCCTGACAGGTTTAATAAAACGATGGTCAAAATCCTGTTTGTATTCCAAGTTATTCACCTTCTTTTTTTGGGAACTTCATATAAATAAAAAAAGGCATGTCATACGACACACCTTAGTTAATAGGAGATCAATTCAACTATCATTATCCGTAGGAAACTATTTAAAGCTTCCTCTATTATAATATCTTTGAAACCATAGGGCATTACAGGTAGAAAAGCAATCTTTCAAAAAGTTTTTTAAAATTAAGGTTCTTTATCACCAAAGAATGTGTATATGGCGAATAGAATTATGAAAAAAGACATTCCTTGAAGGTTTAGCCACTTTACAACAATAAATGACCCTTTTATAATAAAATTAGTAAATAATTCATGTGAAGTGGTTTTTTCGTTAAAAACGTAATAAAAATACTTGATATACATAAACCCCCAACTTCCACACCTTGACAGGGTGGAGGTCGTGAGTTCGAGCCTCTCCGGGGTCATACATTGGTCGAAATCCGCGTCAGATTAACGTTTGAGGCGGTTTTTGTATGGCATCTAATAATAATGAAGGAACAGTTTCAAAACGTAAAGGGAAACGCGTAAAGAAGGAGTTACGAACATTTGCTACACAAGCTTGACCTAGTTCCACTTAAAAATATACACAGTCTAGCTTTTATTATAGAAAGTATATTTAGTAGCAACAATCATGAAAACAATGAAAAAGATATCAATTTAGCTTTATTTGCTAACGAACAGTTCCATCACACTGACCCTCACACAAAGCTTTATAATCAAATGACATTACTAATGCAACATCATTCCATTCGAATATTTATGAACCAATAGCTTATTTTTGTAGATAACTCATTTGCTGCTTCTTATCATTAACATTTATAAAAAAGAAGTAAAGACCTATACCTCTAATACAGTCAATTAAACCGACCATATCCCGTCCAAAGTTTCGAGATTTCTTATCCATGTTCGTTCATCACCCAGCAAACTCCACTGACAATACTGCTCTTCTTATGGATAGGGTGACATACCTCATTCTGTTACACGAATTAGTAACATACGGACAATTGCTTTGTAATAATGATAAATCCCGTAAAAAAGGAGGCTAACCACAATCGATTCATTATTTTGCGCATACTTTATTTGAAATTAAAAAGACTACCCTATGTACGGTAGCCTTATATATACATTATTTATAATACCTGGGCAATAACGTAGCCCCAAAGGTAAATCTTTATGGGAATAGTCGTATTCCTTTGCTTTAGAACAATGAGTTGTTGTCACTCTTCAACACATTATGTATAGAGTTAAAAGAAATTCAATCCACTTCCACATACTATTCGATGTCTGATAACCCATTCTAATCTTTGTTCACTTTATATATATCAGAAAAACCTTTGTACAGACTTTCAATAATTTGACCTATAGCAATTAAAATTGCTCCCCTCACAACCAAAGGAGTAATCTGTTGTGTAAAAACTTTTAAGAATTCAGGGCTTGAGCTATATTCTTTATATATTGCCCACAATTGAATTCCTGCTACCAATAACGCAAGAGCATATCCAACAACTTTACAAATTGTATATACTGCTATGCATAATATTTCAATCCATTTTCTATTCATGTAATTCCCTCTCCTTTTATTAATATTAGTGACTTTGACTTTGACTTTGACTTTGACTTTGACTAATTTTGACCTTTATTGTAACAATTAAGGAATAATTTTACAAGTGTGTTCATTCAAATAAATTTATTGGTCTAGTAATAATATGTATTCAAGTCGTGCTGTGTACGGCCAACATTCATCATCTTTGCGTTTATCGATGTACGACCAAAGCTTTTGTTCAAATGACAGCTTTGACTTTTTAACTCCCTTCACGTATTTGCCGATTGTGTCTTTGGATACACCAACCTTCTCGACTAATTGCTTCTGTGTCCACTCACCTGTCGCGTATAACTCACGAACCTTCTGTATTTTCTCCTCCGTTAACTTCCTCTTACATTGTTTACTCATCTCAATTTCCTTTCTATCAATGACTTAGTAGATTTCTAACACTTAACGTTTAAAAAGGAGAAGTAGCGTMTCTTATCCCCCTATCTTGCTCTGTAAACATACGATACATTAAAACGGAATCCATAATACAAACAACCCGTTTAAATCGTTTGATGAAATTAGGTGTGATTCGTTTGCTCCTATTCTCAATTGCAGACACTAAACTTGTACTAATGTTCATTCGTTTTGCTAATTCTGATTGATTAATATTTAAAAACGTACGTACAACTTTAACTGTTGTTGCTGTGACCATCGAATTTTCGCCTCCAATCTTTTATTAAGTTGCTTTACACTAATTAAATCTGACCCTAATTCGTTTTTGTAACGGAGAAATCAAAAAAAGTGCAAAAAAAAAAGGCCTCCTATGTGACTTCCTAACTACTGAGGAGAGATATCTCGAAAATTACAAATATCCTGTAATTCAATTATTTGCAACCTTCCTAACAACATATATTTTCCCCTACGGATATACAGGACTACTCATTTACAACTGTTTTGTTTTTGTTCTTCAATGCTACTATGACTTCATCACGCAGTGGCATATCTTCAAATATCCAGTAAAACCAATTTGTAATTTCTAACTGTTTCTTTCTTTTTCTGTACTCTGCTACTTTATTCGGTTGCATGTCCATTATTGCATCATGTTCTTGAAACATAGCCTCTTGTAATTTTTTAACTGATAAAGATAGACTAGCCTGTAATACATCTTGCGTGCATTGATTCGTTTTCATGAAATGTATGTTTAGTTTGTGGCGATTTTCTCCCCACGTTTTACGTCTTATTCTAAGCATAGCTGTATGCTCTAAATGTTGAAAACTATGGCAATATGTACATAACAATGAAAGTTCCACTAACTTTAATACAATTTTATTTTCATCGTATTCCCACTGTTCATGAACTTCAAGCATACCTGTATCTTCTGGTTTAAAACCACATACAGAGCATCTACGATTATATTTCTCTAACATAACCGTTCTAACTTTATCCCAAACCTTTTTACCAATCCCCTCTCTCACTGACCTTTTTTGAGCATATCTAGGCATTCGTTTTACTATTTTTAATGCCAGCTGCTCAACGATTGCTTCATATTCACTTAAATCTTTTATTTTAGGATTTTTTCTTTTATAAATAATGCACCCCATTTCTTTTAAATCTTTTTTAATTGTTACTACTGACACCTCACATTCCGCAGCTAAAGAAGAAATTCCTACTTCATCAATTACTCCAAATGAATTATTCACCATATGCCTACTGTTTATTAACTCTATACGCCCTTGTTTGTCCATTTCTTCATTTCCCCCTCTAAAGTCTTAATCTATGTCTAGCTATATCACCTTTACCACTATCATAGTTATCCATAATTGTCTATATTTTCATCTATCTTAGTTAGTGATGTTTTTTGTTAGTAAAATCTCATAATTTTTTCACGTTTCTTCGATATAAGTAATATCTGAAAATGTAATAAAAAAACAGACGTAGAACTTAACCGCAAAAGAAATAGTAGTGCGCCCTAACGGCTTGCAGTTTGGCAGTGCTCTATAATTAATAATAGAAAACGAGACGGACGTATAACTATTTAGCCACAAACTTTGATATGACGGCATTCGTAACTAGCACTGACTTACGATTTGACTTACGTTAAACTAACAATCCTCTCCCGAGGTCATAATTACAAAAACCGCATCAAACGCTAAGTTGATGCGGTTTTTATATATTTGGTATCCTCACACTTTAGAAATCAGTAATCACGTTTCACTACTTGTATTTTAGTTACAACCTCTTACAAATTAGTATTCTATTTAAAATGACAGTACACTTATACGACTGACTATTTTTCAGTTTGAATCCTATCGATCCATAAAATGAATACGGACTTAATTGACTGTAACTCTATGTATTTCTTTCCTTTTCTTTACTGTGTAATCTCCCCACTCTTTTTCTACATTTTTGAAATTCTCATCATATTTATTTTCAATTTCAGACAAATTAATATCACTTTGTTTTTTTTCTTGATAATCCAATTCGTACTGTAATTGTTGTTCTTGCCATTCAAGATTGTTCTTAAGATGTTTTAAGGCCAAGTAATTATAATAATCATTCTTTTTCACATCATAGTAACTAAGTGAATTCTGAGTATTCGCACTCATCAATGGTAAACGCTCTCGAGTTGTTTCAGTTAATTCTTTATACAATGTTGAATCTTTGAACAAAGTATCACTGTAGTCAAAATAACTTACTGGTTCGTATATTGAAAAATCTTCCACCAATACGTCATCACCATACGAATTTTTAGAGTTTTCATCGATATATGTTTTCGCACTTTCCATCCTCAGAACTACTGTGTCTATTGTCATTTGATTTATACTGATAGAAGATCTTAATTGACTTACTAACTTTTCTTTATCCTGTGCGTCATCATAAAGCTTTGTACCAAAATAAGTAAACAGAACTCCAAGAATTGTACCAAAGATTGTAATACTTATTTGTAATATCATATCCTTTTCAAAGAATGATTTTTTCCCTGTTGTATTCTCTCGATTCTGTTGCTCTCTTAAAGTTTGTGATGGTTCTTGTTCTTCTGTATTTACTACACGATCTTGTTCCATTACTCCCCAACTTTCCACCTTAATAAAATTCTAATGAAAAAATTCAGTACTGTTTATTATTAAAATCTCAACAAATTATTATCACATTCAATAACTATTGTGCTTTTCTTCATCTCAATCAACGCTTTCCCTCTATTTAGGCAGGGAAAGTATCACAGATTCAATCCAGGCGTGATTATACAATATTATGTTAATTGCAATTATATCTACTTACCAACAAATGCTGCTAATATCAGCAACATAATAAATGAGAAAACCGCTCCAAAAATACCTTTTGGGACAGCCTCTCTTTTATATCAAAACTATATACTAATTCCTGCTAACTCACTCATTTTCTCTAGCGCTTCATCAAAATGCTGAGGTTTATCAATTACATGATCATTTTCATCATATATATACATCTGTTTCTCGATAAAGTTCAAGCTGTATCCTCCGTTGCCGAGTTGTACATATTTATCCTTATATGCTCCAATTGAATCTATATAGCTACAAGCAATCCCTAATTGTTTTAATCCTGCATATATTGCATAGCTGTAATATTCCTGACAATATCCGCTCGTCATCGTAGTATCAAGAAGTAGAATATCCTTATCCTCATAAAACCGAATAAAACGTCTCTTTCCACATCGTTCCTCTAAAATGCTTGGATATTGAATAAAATATCGTCTCCAATCCATTACATCACTTTCATTAATAATTCGTTGTAAATCTGCTTGGATTGAATGTAATGCTACTTCATCTAATAGTTCTTTTAAATATGATACATTTTCATGACGTAAAAAACGTTTCCAACTAATATCACGGTCAAATCCTTCAATTAAGAAACTACGATTTTGTCCAGCCTGTATTAAATAATCTCCGAAGGTAAGTAGTGCTCTGCTTAATAAATTTATTGGTACGTTCAACTTGGTTGGTCCAAAAATAGCAATAGACTTTTCACAGTAAGTTACGAAGATTTCTTGGTTTTCTTTATGATCATCCTGCGTAAAACTCGCTATGTCATTATCATCCATATTACTAAATTGGAGGAGAAAACCAATATCTCCCTCAAAATAACTGTAGTCTTCCGCTTTGAACAGTATTTCTTCCCATTGTTGATTACTACGTATTAATTGCGCCTTAATTTGTTCTTGGGTGATCTGTGCTCCTAAAAATCCTGTTAACTTTATCGAAGGATCAACTAAATAAGAATTTATATCCCGTGCTTGTGTAATGAGCATATCGATTGTTTGGATTGACTGCATAAAATCTTCAACACGATTATAAACCGTATTCACAGTTACATTACGAATAAAACGCATCCATCTCTCAAAGCTTGTAAAATCATTATTAAAGAGACTAATATAGGATACAATTGCATATAATTGCACACGCTCAGTATAATTCAACTGACCTGTAATTGTTTGTGTAATCAGCTTCTTTATATCAATAACTGTCCGTTGGTTAAATAACTCATCACTGCATAGCATATTCATTGTTACTTCAATATTCTTAACCCATGCTTCATCATCGATAGATAGATTTGCTAATTCGTCAAATCGAATAGCTTCTTCTMCGTTAATAGCTGTAAAAAGTCGATTACGATTTTTGTTATGACGTGCTAACTGATTATAAAGGAACGCATAAAAAAAGTGTAAAAAGGACTCATCATAATTTTTGTGCTGATGCTCCCAAAAAAAATCGGACCAAGCTGTATCGATTTTATCCAAAATATCTTTTTCATTCACTGTATGGATCCTTTCTAGATACTGCTGAAAACGTGCTTTAAAATTTTCAAATGGTGTAAGTGGTTTACCTCTTGAATTCATTTTAATATATAGCGTATCTTCCAAATGGAATAAATCTAAGTCAATAAATTGAAACGTTATCGGCGCTTTAGTTGTAAGAGTTCCAAATATCCCACTAGGGAGATTATATTCACTAGCGAACTCATGAATCAGATCTATCATCGTTAGCATCGACAAAACTGTTGGATCATGAGCCCATCCGTAATAAAAATTCGCTTCATTATAAATTTGTTTTGATAATGATGTTTTCGTTAAATCAAGATCTGTTAATGAGACTAGTAGTTTACAAAACTGCTTACTACTTAGGCGTGTTTCATAAGAAAACTTTTGAAATATTTCTTGATTTGCAGCCAACTTTTCTTCTTTTAAAGCAAAATACCAATGTAATAAAAATAGTGTCGTTAAGCGTTGCTGCCCATCTAGCGGAGCAAATTGCTCCATTTCATTCACCGTTCCATAAATGAAATCTAACTCTGTAGGATTATTTGTTTGAAGTGAATCAAACAACACACGTAAAAACTCACTTCGTATATGTTGTGCGCCTTCTCTTCCTTGTGCATAATCACGCTGAATAATTGGAATTGTAATATAATTTCCGCTAATTAACTCCCAAAAAGAAAACACCTTTGATTCTTGCATCTTATATCACCTAGCTCTCTATTTGAATTGTTAAAACAGGTTCCAAAACATCCTCTATATTTTCCATATATGCATTACGATCTTCTTGATTCCAATGATGAATCTGTTTCGTTTGTTTACTATAATATTTTAAAAACACATTTTTAGTGCAAATTGGAATATACACTCCATTTTGATCACGTAAAATAATTTCTTCTCGTTTTTTCGGAAAAATCACATTTTTATAGCTACGATTAGTCTTCGCATCCAGTAACGTGCAGTTCGAAATATGATTTGAATACCCTTCACCAAAGTAATCAGTAATTTTCTGCTGAATTTTTTCAAACACTTCTGCTTCCATTTCATTTTTCATCAATAACACTTCATATTTCTTTAATTCTCTTTGAAATACTGCATCCTCTACATAAACTAAAGAATCTTGAATAAATGAAAGCTGTTCATCTCGTTTCACCAATACTTGGCTATGTAGCGCATGAATATGTTCAATATCCCATTTTTCATTTTTAAAACACTCAAAATCAAAACGTTGCTTTGAATGTTGATC
>NZ_JBFUIN010000092.1:0-10357 GCF_056401855.1 Bacillus sp. P4_D3 | reverse complement strand
AATCACTCCATTACTCGTAATTGATATAAAATTGGTAAAAATTAATATAACGCATAATAATTAAAATCTATAAAATACAAATATTATCATAACATTAAAAGTGAATTTTAATTTATTAGTTTATATTCAAAATGCAATGAATTAAAAAAACATAAATTTATAAATTGAAAATCCAATCTCATTGATTTCCAACTAATTCAACAAAAAAAACAAATTACGACGCAATCACTCTATGTTTCTACAAAAAAAGAAGCCTAGATCCAGGCTTCTTTTTTAATTAGTTCACACACTTCTTTTAAAAAAGTGTGCGAACCTTATATAAAATGTCAAATATAATTATAAGCTTCTTTTCTCTTAAATTAATACATTCAATAAAGGGATTCTACCAACATACGCTAAGGCTTTTTTAACCATAAACCTTCGTTTTTGGTTACGGCTATTTATAATATTTGTCTTAACGTATGTTTACCGCGTTTTGCTGGTACTACCCCGAATAAGATATAACCAATTTTCTTGAATACTCTTTGAAAAAATTGACCCCTCGTAATTTTCTGCGGGGGGGGCAATTCGTTATGTAAAAAAGTTTTTTTAATTATTAGTGGTTTAAGTATATTCCGTTCATCTGTTTATTGAGTTATTCACTCTTGTTTTTAAGTGTGAATGCAATAGCTGGGGTGAAACCAGGGGATAACCTCTTCTAATTTGAAAGTAAACTTTTTATTATTAGTTTACATTCATTTCCCCTTAAACATTGACTTCTCACCGAATCCCCTGATATCCTCAATTTATATAACAAAAGTATACATTCAAAACACTGTAAATAAAGAGGTCGAAAATCCATGAACAAAAAACCACATCTCATTGATGTCCAACCCATCCGTAGCAAAGAACAGATCCAAGATATGAAATGGGCTCTTAAACGTCATTGTTCAGAAAGAGACTATATTCTTTTTCTAATCGGCATCCATACCGGATTACGTGTTAGCGATCTACTCCAACTTGAAACACAAACCATAGTAAAACTAAAACGAAAAAAGAGAAAAGAATTTAAAATCAAAGAAGGAAAAACAAAGAAAGAACGCATGATTAACCTTACTTCTATTTTTGATGAAGTCTATTCATATTCCCAAACACTAGAAAGTACTTGGTTATTCCCTTCAAGAAAAGGAGAACGACCCATTAGCAAGATCCAAGCATATCGAAAATTGCAAAAAGCCGGAGATTTTGCCGGTATAGAGTCCATCGGAACTCACACCATGCGCAAAACCTTCGGTTATTGGTTTTATAAACAAACAAAAGATGTCGCTATGTTACAAGAAATACTCAACCATAGCACACCACAAATTACACTGAACTATATTGGAATTAATAAAGAAGAAAAAGATAACATACTAGATAAGTTTTACATTTAACCCCAATATAATCCCCTTTTGTTGTATTCTAATATTAAAAATATAACAAAAGGGGATTATTTTATGCTGAGTAATTTATTTATTAAACAACTTACCGATTCATTATCAAGAAATTCATTTATAAATGAAGAAGATTTCAAAATAATACTACCTGAAAAAGATACTAACCCAAAAATAATAAATATCTATTATACATATGATGAAAGTTATTACTTTAAAGCCTCTCTTAGCCATAGACTAGATTTTAATTGCGAATTTAGCCCAGGTAAAGTTATGAAAACTCAAAAAGTACTATTTTCTAGTGAAGATGATTATTTTAATGGAATTGAAGAATGGGTTGAAAGACTTGAAGGCGAATTTACTTCAACACCTTTAGCTAAAGCTGTAATTCATAATCAATCTGAAATAGAAAAGTTAAAAGATAAAGTCGAATCATATTTTAAAGAAAAAGAATTAGATCCTGATGAACAATTTTCATCAGAAGAAACACAAAGTCTAGAAGAAAAATTAGAAGAATTCAAAAAATCAATTGAAGAAAAATTAAAATCAGAAATAGCCGAAAAGCAATCACTAAAAAGAGAAGTAAAAAATCTATTTGAAGAAATAGAATTTTTGAAAGTTCAAATGCAAAAATTGACTAAAAAGAATTGGTTTACTAGATTTGTAACCACAACAAATAAATTTATAAAAAATAATCCTGAAACTACAAAAGCAATAACACAAACAGCCAAACACTTACTTCCAGAAGAAATACAAAATATAATTCCAGAAGAAGCAACCGATATAGTAGAAGTATTCATAGAAGAAAAAACAAAAAATTAAATACACAAATAAGAAAATGTCTCTAAAATAGAATCTATTCTATTAAAAACATAACATAATAATAGCAAGGGAATGCTTGTAGACTGATCTATACTGCATTCCCTTATTCTATGTATGCTATATTTCTATTCCTCTTTTTCCGACATTAGAACACTACAAAGAATAGCCACCACATTTAACTTTTAAACAAACCGAAAAAGCCTTTCCGATTTCGTTTCCGATTTTCCTTCTGCATATCTCTAATGTTTTCAAGCAATAGCTGATCCCGCTTCTCTAACTTCTTCTCTATAAAAACTTCTAATTCGCTGTTTTTACTCTCTACTTCTGTTAACTTTTTCTCTGTATTAACTAAATGCTCTTTGGTTGTAACTAATTCATTCGTAATCTCCTGTAATTTTTGAACAAGCGCTTGATTAAACTGATTTTGTAATTGCTGATTTTCTAATACTTCATCCAATTTCTTTTCTAATTCTGATTTTTCTTCTTTTGAAACAAACGAATCAAGTTCTCCGTTTCGCCATGCTCTAACCTGATCATAAGACCATTTTTGTACCTGTATTTTTTCCTTTATTGCTTTTAATTCTTCTATATTTCCCTTCGAGTATCTACGATGTCCTCCCTGGCTTCGCTCCGTTTGTATGTTAAATTCGTTTGACCATACTTTTAATAAATCGGGTGTCATCCCTAAAAGATCCGCAACGATTTTCGGTGTATGCATTTCCGATTTTAGTTCCAATTTTCATTCCTCCTCTAAAAACGGAATACGTTTTTTACTCATAAAACACGATTAAATCAACATTTCAATCAAAATCGGAATACACTTGCAACCGATATAAAAACCGATTTTAAAAACGATTTAAAATCGAAATACATTCCGATTTTACCACCGATATGTATTACTTCTCGATACTAACATCAAAATCTTTTTTCTATATACAAGATTTTATGCAAAAAAAGAATAGCTTGTATCCCCAAGATCCTCGCTATATCAACAATGTATAAAATTCTGTATATGAGATAAATAGACATGAAAACAAGAATCCTTGTAAATACAAGGATTCTTGCAAACTATTTGCTACCGATAATGAGACGTTATGTTAACCTTATATGAATATGGTATTCATTGTTCTTCAAAAAGGATATTTATTAGTCATAAAGAAAATATAAACTTTAATTATATAATATTTATCCCTCTAATAAGGTGGTTTATAGATGAACTATAAGGAAAAAGAATTTACGTTAGATTTGAAAGAAAAGATAGTTAACATAGAACAAAAACTTAGAAATGTTTCTGTTCTATTACTACAAAACTACGCCCCTTTATTTATTAAAAAGGATATGGAGCTTTTTATTGAGCTTGAAAAAAGTAAAAAGGATACCTTTGAAATAGGTTATAAATCCTCAATATTACTGGGAGTGACTGATGCACAAGGGGATATGATTGATTTTTATACGATACCAATTTGGGAATGTAATCGTCATTTTTTTGGTCTCCCAGTTTCGATAAATCTCCCTGGAAGCAAAGTAATTGGGGAACTTATTGATGAATCAGAAAAAGACATTCAAATTGAACTTAGGAAACATCTAGAAGAATTCTTAGAGTTACCAGACTAAGAACAAATTTCTGTTATTCAACTAGTAAATAACTAATGTTAAACAAACTACATCTATTTACTTCCAATAACGATAATTATGTAAATAAGCTGTCCGTATGGACAGCTTATTGTATTTTTGGCTTAGCGTGGTTATTTTCTGAAATGCTGGCGGTACCCCATGCCCATCAACTTAAGAATTTAAAATCCTCTCCCAAAAAATAAGTTTTTTGTTAGAAGTTAGCACAAAATTTCGTTCTGGGGATACTATAAAATTTTAACTTGATAGTGATGTGGAGGTACCCCATATAGTAGTAGATGAGTTGAGTTTAGTAAAAACTATCTGATATACATTGAATCAGGTACAGACATTAAATAATAGAAAAGATCGCCTACTATTCCACTAGTAAAAATAATAAATCCCATATTGCGTATACCTTTAAGTTTTGACCGTAATCCAATGAATGCCGCTAGTAGCCCAGTTAAAGAAAATAAAATCCAGTATAGTTCGGTTGGAATGGGAAGATATTTATCTCCATCAACCCCAATACCCCAAAAAACATAAGGCAGTACGACAAAAAAAACGCTGAGTAATCCCATTACACTGGCTAGTAATTTGTGATATTTAACACCAGTAATAATTAGATAAATCCCCCCGACAAAACCGCACAATACAAGATAAGGTACATAGAGAATCCAAAGAAGACTCAAGATGATCATATGTAATTTCCTCCTATTTATTTTCGCTCATTGTAGTTTTAAGGGGTTATTTGATTTTCTGAATCTGTTGCTAATTTATTAAGTTGATCTAGTGCTTCTTCTTGATCAAACGAATTAAACCAACGATAATCATGTTTGTCTAAAATACGATAATGCTGACTAATCAGATTTTGTTGTAAACGAAAGTTCCCTTTTTCTTGAATCTGTTTCCACCAGACTTTTCCTCCCAATGTTTTTTCTTTGAAGTTGCTAGTTCTATTGTGGGCCATTGTTTCGATTACTACTAATGGATCATCCCCAAGAGAAGACTGTAAAACCTCACTATCCCTAAACAATGCACAAATAGCAACGGTGTTGGTCCAACCTGCATTCGTTCTCCCTTTCTCAATTTGAACAAGCGTTTTTTTTGAAATACCGAGAACTTCAGCCATTTTATCCTGTGTATATCCTTTTTCAGTACGTATTAACTTTATTTTCGTTGAAATGAGTTCAATTGTAAGCTCCTTATTCACTTTCTCCCCTCCAAAAGTAACAAATGTTTTATTTAGTGTAATTTTACACTAAAATCAATCCGTTTTCAACTCGCCCCCTAAATCTTGTAAGAAATAATTGAATAAGCCATAAAAATGGTCATTGCACAGTTATCCATGAGAAGTTAGCTCGTTTTCAGGATATTTGTATTTCTTAGCTTGATAGCAATGTGGAGGTACCCCTAAAAGAGGTTTCCCCCTTGTTTTTGGGTGTGAGTGCTGGCTGGGGGTTTGGGGGCTAGCCCCCAGGAACTTAACGTAACTGAATATGAAATAAGCTTATTATTTAAATCGATAGAACTAGCGGTTCGGCGGGTATAATTGCTGATCCAAGTCGAGCAACTTAATCCCGTTTTTGGTCTGTTCGGCTTGGCGAAAGCTAAAAACCCGCCGAAAAAAGTTTTGCAAGAACAATATCAAAAAGAGAAGGCGATAGCCTTTAGGTGAGGATTAACGAACCGACTTTTTGATATTGAGGGTGGAGATTTTTGAGTGATTTTCTCAAAAATACAACCCGTTCCTTGCGGAACTTTTAGCCCTATATATAAGAGTGAGAAGAGCAAAGTAACAAAACCCAGTAATATCAAGGCTTTATAAGGCATAGGGTGTTGCAAAAAAGCAACACCTGTGTTGCAAAAAAGCAACACCTAAAAAATGGGAAAACACACAAAAAAAAAGATGTCAATGACATCTTTTTTTCATTCCTAAAATAAATAAACCGGTAATTTATGTTTTTTTCCATCTTCAGCAACAAAATTTTTAAGAGACTTCTTAAAAATTCTTTGTGTAGCTTTGTCTACTCCATCTTTTGGAGAGCAACACATAATATTAGGATTTATAAACCATGTACGACTCGTACAAATACGTCCATCTTCTGTAGTCATTCCAGATTCCGCAACCGCCAATACTCCTTTTTCCATTAAAGAATTCATCATCATTGAAACCCTTGAACGATCTCTCTTTAATTCTTTTGCTAAATAACTAGGAGTAGCATTATCTGAATCAAATTCATTTTCTTCATTTGCTCGTTCTACAAGAATATTCGTTTTAAATTCTACATAAGGTACTAAATCCATTAAAAAAGCCTTTTCAGCATTTGTAAGATAGTTTATTTTTGCTAAGTAATTATAATTATCCGTAATCATTTGCACAAACTTCACCCTATCCGTAGGCTTTTTCTTTTTACCAATGAAATATTCTTCCCCACCAGTCGCCTTACTTAATAACTGCAAAAGCATTGCTTTCTCTTCTTCTGAATAGCCACCTGCTAGCAACTGGTCATAAATACTATCAATCTTACGATCTCTTATTTTCGCTTTTTTTTCAGCTTGTCCAAAATCTACAACTTTTGTCATAAAATAATTCTCTCCCTTAGTGGAAGGAATCAACTTTTATATGTTAGAATGTATATAGAATATATATTGGTTGATTCCAACCTTATTACGAAAAACCGTCTCGCCGACCAAAGCTAGAGCGGTTTTTCTCGTTTATACGTCTTTCTCTATAATAACATGAAACACCTTGTTAAAGCTTTCCATCTCTTACAAAAGCACAACATTCAATCCTCTTTTTCTTCTTCAAACTCATACAATTCAATGCTTTCATCATTATCAATCCTATCTTTCCCTATCAAAATCCCGATGTTTGCTTATTTGTCTCTTATGTTCACGTTCAAATTGATTATCTATTCCCTTGCTATCCAATTCATTTTTAATAACCCCTCTAAACGCCTTGAATTTCTCTTTAAAAGCTTTTTTCGTCTGTTGATACAAAACTCTTATATTCTCCTTCAAATCCTTTATGTGAGCTTTTAATGAGCCTATTTCAGTATTTAATTTTCTATTTTCCTCTCTCAACTCTAGATTTATCTTTTGAGATTCTTTTAAAGAATCATACAAACTATCAACTTGGCAATTCAATTCCTTATTTTCTTTTACCAGATCCGTATTCTGCAAACGCTCATAATCTTTTTTTACAGTGACTGCTGCGGTTATCAATTCTTCTACTTTTTCGAGTTGCTTTGGAGAAACAACATAATTGCCGGTTTCTTTCTCAATGATTTCGGGTTTACCAATTAATTTTGGTTTTATCTCCGTCTTGATCTCTTTCTTTTTAGTTTTTAGTGTAATTTTGTTATTGGGCAATCGCTTGCTTATCTCGGTAATTTGATTCTCTATGTTAGAAACTGCCTCGGCATATTCCTTGTACTGACGAACTTTCATATACTTATGTGAACCTACATTGGCACGTTCAAAATTCGGAATTTGTTCTTTAGCCAAAGATTCAATATAAGCTGTTTCTAATTGTCTCCAATTCGCAATTAACTCCGTCCCTTTTCCTTGTACGCCTTGTTGTTGCAAGGCTCTATCCATTCCGACACGCCTCGTTAATCCTCGACTACTTTCGAAATTCGGTACATAGTTAATATGTAAATGCGGATTTGCTTCATCATCATGTAAAACCATGTTATAGACTGCTAGATTTGGATTTCGCCCTTGAAACGCCTCCGCATACTGTTTTAACGCTTCTTTTTTAGCTTCCCTATAATTTGGGTCATCTTTACCCTCTCCAACCGCTACAACTAATTCTCGTTGCTCATGTGTCTTTTCATTTTTATGTATTTTGTCATAGTAGTCCTGAATCTTACGGTCATTTCGTTTTTGCTTCTCATTATACTTGTCCACCGCTTCTTGAAAGACATCCTTGTATACACTTCGGATATCCTTTTGAACAAGGTAGATATTCTCGTCTAACCTGGATAGATCGATGCCAGGATTCCCATAAATGTTTTCTCTGTTATTATGGCTTAATGAACTTTGGTGAGATTGATTAAATGAGATAGAGAACAACATAAAGTGCCACCACTTCCCCTAGATTGATTGATACAATAAGTCTAGCAAGGCGACGAAATTGTGTCAATTGACGTAACCCTATACTTATTTTGACACTATGTATCAAAATTAATAGGGGTCTGCGACGCTCGCTGGCTCCGCCAAGCCATGCCTTGCCTGGCTAAAAGACCTCGGACTTTGTCCGAACCTACAAGGGGAACTCTTCCCCTTGACCCCATCAATCGAACTCCCCAACCCCTCAATCCTTGAGGGGCTCCCTCGCCGGTTGGCATCCCCAAAACGGTTCGTTTTGAGGAAATGCCAAGAGGGTGAAGAATCAGCTGCACGTGTCAATTCCTTAATGCTCCTGTAATAGATCAGCACAAACCGCCGATCCATTACAGTCCGCTTACCATTGACACTTTATCCATTACTTTTCTTCTCCCAATTATTGTTTTTATACAAAACTAAAAAAACGTCTAGAATAACTTCTAGACGTACTTAAAAATGGTATTTCGTATATTGATTTATAATTATTAAAGCGTTATTTAAACTAGTTTTTCTATTTTAACTCTTCAGCCTTTTCTTCACATTCGAATTCATGCTTATTTTTTTCCAAAATATCAATTTTACTAATATGATCTTTATACTCTAACATATGAATTTTACATCCATCAGAATCAATATAACCCAGCACTTTATCTACTTTTTCAAACTTATACTCTTTAGACGTTATAGAATATTTCTTATCATATAAATCAAACGAAATATATCTATTAACAAACTCTCCAACTAACTTTCTTTTTTCAAAAATAATACTAATTTGATGATTATCTACAATTATTTCTGGAATAGATTCATCATCACTAAATATCCAAGTACCCTCAAAAATCTTAGGTGTTATTACAAACTTTTCAAATCTTGCATTAGCTAATTTATTATAAAACTCTTTAAGTCTTTTAGCCTGTTCCATCTTTTTATTTTTATTATCTGTTTCTTCTTTTTTTATCTTTTGTACTTCTAACAATGCTTTATTTACATTTTCATGAACATTTTCTTCTTCTTTGGCATTTTCAAGAATCTTTTCAGCCAAATCAATAAATCCAATATCCATATATCTATAAGCTAAATTGGCAGAAGCTAATGTATTTCCAAGATTAGAAGCCTTTTCATAAAAACGTATACTTTCATAATTCATATCTAATTCCTCATATGCAACACCTAAATTATTTATTACTGAAGCATCTTTATCATCTATTAACATCAATATTTCATAATAATAAATTGCCAGTTCCTGACGATTTATTTTGCTATAAGCATAAGCCAGGGAAAATAAAATACCCGTATGATTAGGTTTAATTTTCATTGCTTTTTCTAAAGCATAAATATGTAAATCTATATTATTATTCTTATTATATAAACTTGATAGATAATGGTAGTATTGAAACCTATTTTCATCACTTAAGTCACTTTTGCTAATTTCATTCAATAAAAGATCAAATGCCTTTGTAGATTCTCCTAATTCAAAATAAATTCCAGCTAATTTTATAAATGAACTAACAAGAATATCATTAGGATAATCTGCACTTTGTATTCCTTTTTTTATATAATTCTTCGCACGATCATAATCATTCATATCTGCAAAAGAATGAGCAAATATTAACATTACATTTGGATAAGCTTCCGTATTAACTGCTCTTTTTTCAATTTCAACATAACAATCTATTACATCTTCACCCAGTTTATATAAAAAAGAATAATAAAAAGCTTCCAACTTTATTTTAGAAATTTTATTTGATTCATTTTTCATAAAGTCCTGATAAATCGTATTTAACTTTGTTTTATCCTTAGTCTTAAAAACTTCAATTAATTTATTTAGATATACTTTCCCCGAGTCATCGTCCTCTGAAGTAGCTGCAGAAACTTCTACAGCAGATTGATTAATATCAGCTTCCATTCTTTCAATCTTAACACTCTCCGATTGAATTAAAGAATTATGATTATTATCATTGCTTTTTAAAGATTCTCCAGTCGCTTCCATTTCTAATCCTTTAAACTTAACCTTAATTAGAGTTCTAAAAAAAGATTCCAAAGGTTTTTTAAATACAAGTATTATAATAAAAACAAAAATAGCTATAATAATAACTACTCCTCCTGGACTTGCCAAAAAGCCCAAAATCTCTTTCAAAATTTCCAAAACTAATCACTCCATTACTCGTAATTGATATAAAATTGGTAAAAATTAATATAACGCATAATAATTAAAATCTATAAAATACAAATATTATCATAACATTAAAAGTGAATTTTAATTTATTAGTTTATATTCAAAATGCAATGAATTAAAAAAACATAAATTTATAAATTGAAAATCCAATCTCATTGATTTCCAACTAATTCAACAAAAAAAACAAATTACGACGCAATCACTCTATACGCAATCACTCTAT
>NZ_JBFUIN010000091.1:0-10364 GCF_056401855.1 Bacillus sp. P4_D3 | reverse complement strand
TCAGCTAACCGCTTCGGAAACGGAAAAATCCCGCACTGCGTCGTCTTCGAACAAGTTAACAAATACACATAAAAATACCGCTCCTCCGGCGTCAAATCCAAAACAAAATCATCCTGCCAAAAATTCACCTGCACATTACGATACACCGCCATCAAAGTTCCTCCCGTCTCCATTCAAAAATGAAAATTCCCTCTATGTACTATATATAGGAAGGAGGTCCGGGTTTTTGGCGTGTTATTTCAATTTTTTTTTGACTACTACTACGGTGTTTGTTGTTGTTTTTGTTTTGTTGTGTTTTTTCTTAGTGATTTATTACTTGGTAGGGGCTTGCAAGGGGTATGTAAGGGGCTAGTTGTCGGTTACTTCGATTAGTAAGACCCGATCTGAGAAGCCGCCTCGTTCTTCTGCTTTCTTTTTTCGGATGTTGTTGATTTCTTCTAGTGTTGTGCCTTCGTGTTCGGCTAGGGCGTTTATTAGTTCTAGTAGGTCGGATAGTTCTTCTTGTGTTTTCTTGCAGATTTCGTTTATGTATTCATCTTTAGGTAGAATTCTTGTTGTGGTTGTTGTTTTTTATTATTTGCGGGATTTTGTCTCGGATTAGTTTGTTGTAGGTTGGCATGGGGGGTTCCTCCGTTAGGTTTTTCTTTTATTATAATGGAAGAAGCAGTTTAACTAGTTGTTAAACTGCTTTGTTGTTTTTTTTATATAGTTTTCTTCTTCGGTGGTGAAGAGGATTGGGAATTCGGATAGTGGGAGGTTTGATTGTTTAATTATACTTTCTATCTCACTTTGAGATTTATTTAGATGATTTGTTATTTCTTCTATTAAATTGAAGAATTTCTTCAAGGTAACTTGAACGTCTTGATGATTCGGATCCTTCTCCTCTTTCTTAAATTTTTTTAACTTCCCTATCACATCCATAAATCGCCAATCAAACTTTTCTTTTAAATCCTTATCATTATAAAACACTTGAACACTATCCTTTGAAAAGTGTTCCTCTAGCCATTCTTTATTTTCTTTCTCCCATATAAAAGTTTGCAGAAACGCAGAGAACAAAGCGATATCCACTCGTTCTTCCTTTTGAAACTTCTTCGTCATCTCATCCATATGCGAAAGTACCTTCGCAATTCTTTCTTGTTCTGCCAAAAGCAATTCCCTTTGAAAATGCATTTGTCTTAAAAATTCTTCCGTCTCTATATCACGATGCAATATAATATTTTGAATTTCCCCAAGCGAAAAACCGAGATGCTTAAACGATTGAATTGGTTGCAGCACATACAAATCATCTTTCGTATATAACCGATGCCCGCCCTCAGTATAATCGCTCGGCTTTAATAAATTAATCTTGTCATAATAACGAAGCGTCCGCACCGTAACATCCCCGAACACTTGCAAACTCACTAATCATCCACGCCATATCATCACCTACTCCGCTAACTTCTCTTTCACATACTGAAGCATATGAGAAAAACTCATCCCATTCTGCCTACAATATTGAAACAAACCTACAAAAAGCAATAAAAAAGGAACATTACCTCTATAACGATTTTCATACTCACTAATACCATCATAAAAATACTCATATTTTCTTTTTCGTAAGGCTATATAAATCGCAATAAACAATACTGCAACTATGATAAAAATTCGCTTCCCCTTTATCTTCACTTCTTGTTTTATCGCCTATTCTCCTTCCAATGCATACTTATCTTCTTTAAATAACGGAATTCGAATGAAATAACGATATGGTTCGTCGYGTATTACTTTCCACGCAACAATGATCACTTGAACTACCTCAAAGGTAAATACGATCCAAAACAAAACATCACTAATACGCGAACTAATATTAAATAGAAGAAGGATTAACAAATGAAAGTTGAATGCTTTTCGGCAATGGTATTTGTACACCTCATTTTTACGTGCCAACGTGATGTACATGAGTAGTGGTGAAAAGATTCCTATTGCGGCTGAGAGTAGGAGCATGATGATGGTGTTTCTTTTTTCTTTTGTGGTGGTTTTCATGGTTAGTTTTGTCCCCCTTTTTATTTTGTTTCTTTAGGTTAGGGGGTGACGTTGGGGGAGGTGCAAGGGGATTATATAGAAAGAATTTGGTATCACTAATATAGAGGTAAAATAAGACCTTTACCTTGACAGGGTGGAGGTCATCATTTAGAGTTTCGCATCCACGTTATTTACAAATAAAAAGAAGAGCATATACCTCATATGCTCTTCTTCCCATAGCTAACAATCCACTTTATCCGACTAATGTTTATCTAATTTATTTCACAATTACATCTATAATTTAATAACATGAACTATTAAACATCCATCATTTTTAACAATTTCTCCACTTCACCTAAAACTCCCATCGTTCCAGGAATATCAATTCTCCCTTTTCCATCTCCCACTCTATAATCCCTCACCACAGCAACCGTCATATATCGCCCATTACCAAACCTAGGTTTCTCCACATTGAAAGAATAATTATGACTTCGTTCGATTAGCGCTTTACTCCACTTATCCCTAAGTTCTTTTCTTCTATCCTTATGAGCAACATGTATTTTAAAACATAAACGTCCTTCTTCTAACTGCAAATACTGCTTACAATTATTATCTTCTTGTTCATTCCACCATAAGGCATAGAATCCACCATTCGGATTAGCTACATACCCATATTGACCTTTGATCCCACGTTGCTTTAGTTCCTCATAAAACCCTTCCCAAGCTTCACCTTTCCACTCACTTAGCGGAAGCGTCTCATATGAACTATATTTTTGATCTATTTCCCTTAAATAAAGATAGTAATCTAAAAATATTTGATCTTGAACTCCTCTATCTATATTCTCTTGTAAAAATTCAAGCATATGTTTTCTTGTAAACAACATATATTTTGCGTCAATTACTGCTGAATAATCACTTTGATTACCTATTTTATAGTAGATCGGTAATAGGTCGCTCTCTTTGTATTCTTCTAGTTTAACCACTTCTTCATAATAACGCTTTAATTGATTAGAATGTTCTTTTGTATACGTTTTATCTTCAATTAAAATGGCCTGTTTACCGTTAATTTCAATAAGTATATCTAAACCCTTAAATTGTTTCGTAATCTTAACTTCTTTAATAACAGCTGGAAAGGTCTTTTTATGTAAGTCATATATTCTTCTAATAAAATCTATACCAGCTTCATGTAAGCATTCATCAATTTCTTTATAGATTGGGTTCGCCCACTCTACTAGCCAACAAATAAAAGCATCTTGCGACAACTCACTCGTTCCATATGAAAATAAATTTGGTCTCTTATCCATTATTTAATCCCCTTTGTATCTAAGTACTACTCCCTAACATTTAGTACCTCTAAAACCTCCCTAAACAACACCGATCCTCTCCCAACAACCAACTCCAAAGGAACTTCTTTAACTAACCCATCTCTCCCCACCATAACAACCCCACTCTCATAATCAACCCTAATCTGAACATCCTGCACATAATAACTCTTAATAGAAGAAGCCTCATCTAAATTGCGATGATCCAACTCAACCTTAACCTGTTTCGTAAAACGACACAGCGTTTTCCAAAGTGTTCGTTCTTCCTTTGATTTCATGAAGAGTTCCGGGAGTTCTTGTACTTCTTTTAATAACGACATAGTTGTTATTGTGTAGTTCTGAATTCCATATCCTACTGGGCGGATAAGGTGGTCTAGTTTGTTCCATGGCTCTAGTTCGAAATGTACATAATCATCGTTTTGTGGCATTTGAATATGCTTGATTTTGGCGACGTATTGAATTCCGCCTTTTTCTCCATGCCATTTTTTCGGTGCATATAATGCTATGTACTTTGCTTCTTGCCATCCTGGTTTTAATTGTGTGACTGGTAGCTGATATACGCCGTTTTTTCTATATATTTCATAGTCACTTTCAGTTTTTACGCTGCCTACTAATACTTTTTCTTCTATTGAAGAGTGCCATTCTTCTTTTGTTCCTCTTGGAAGGATGCCTTCTCTTATAATTTCTTCTGGGCTTTTTTCAATGAGATGGTCTAGAAATTGTTCGACTAGTCTTGTTGCGTTTGGTAAGAATGGAAAGCCACCGATATTTACTTTTTCGATACTTTTATAAAATGGATGGTTCTCGTACGCTTCCTCTTGGTTCCATGGGAATAATACGTACGCTCCGTAAGCTGTCCGCTCAAAAGGTCCCTCTTGTTCCACAACTAATGCATCTCTGTAACGGTGCATTGTATTAATGTCTTCTTCCATTGGACCCGGGGTGCCATACTTCCTTTTATAATGAGATCTTTCAGCAAAATCAATTCGGTATTTTGCATCAAAAATGTATTGATATTGATAGTTCTTTCCCTTTTTCTCAATAGCGAGCATCGTATCTGGTTTTTGTGTAACTGTTGGTAGTCTACCGTTTCTTTTCTGGAAATAAAGCTCTATTACTTCATCAGTGACTGGATGCTTGAACGCTCTTTTTGCAGTTTTACTTTCATCAAGCGTTACGTATAAACCATCTTGTTTAACTTGAATAACGTCTTGATGGAGCGGTATATATTTTTTGGATAAAATTTGTCCAAGCTTTAAATACGTCCAGTATTCGTATAACCTTGCGACATCTTTTACCGACATTTTGAAAATTTGTCCTCGTAATGTTAAACCGCGCGATAGCATTAAGAAGATTTGATACGCATCTCTATATCCTGCTGCCATTTGAATAACGAGTGAAAAGACTGATCGATCTAATTTTCCGATTCCTCTCCAAAATGGATCGTTCAATTCATTTTTCATTCGATACTTCATATTTTTTACACGTTCCAGCAAATCTTCATCCGTTTCACCACGTGTATATCTAGACTTTTGTTCTAGCACCTTAAGTAAATCATCTATTTTATGTACAACTCTTTGAATCATCCATTTAACAAATCGATTTTCTAACGTATCATAAGACACTTCCTTATAAGCTGTAATCCCTTTAGTCGGTATACTGTTTTCTCCTTGCAGCAAGTGTGGTCGCTTTCGTAAATAATTCATTCCGACAGAATCCAATTTACGAATTTTTTCTCCTCGTACAAGTTGATGTCTAGTCATAAGCGTATGATGTGGTTGTCTTTTAATGTGAGAGATCGACTTCATAAACCGCTCAAAGGAATCATTTAAAATACGATAAAACTCACTCTTCGATGGGTTTGTAGCGTAAATTGCAGATGCTCCTAAGTAAGTTCTCTTTAGTAAATGAAACGCTAAATTATAAATCTCATCATTTACTTCATCTAATAAGGCTCTGTAATCATCCTTATAATCAAGTTTTGCCGGGAAAACTTCAAATGTAACGGTTAATAAAGTATCTTTATCATCTTTAATTTCGAACGTTGTATTTCCTACTTCATTCGGAAACGAAAGATTCCCCATTAACACATGAAGTGAACCCATTTGAATGGAACTAACTTGCTTTCGAAACCCCGGATGTTCATGATAAAAAGACAGCTGTCGATTATTTTTAGGAACAACAACAAGCTGATAACTTCTATTTTCAAAAAAAATTGGCGGATGTTCGTTCCATTCATCCAATCTCTTCAATCTCGCATCAAATACAGAAACGGATTCCGTCTTCCCATCTACATGAAAATACATCATTTCATCCGCGTTCATAGCGTGATATTCTTTTAAACTCTCGTATTTTTCATGATAAGGGTTTCCTTTAATCGTCAATGATAGCTCCTCTGTTTCAATCTTAACTAGCTCTATTTCATTATTAGATCCAGAAAGAGGTGAAACCATCATACTCGAACCTCCTTAACATATGAGACAACTTGTTAGCTGAACGAGGATACTTAGCATATGAAGTGTCATTATTGCCGCTATCATATTCTTCATTTGCACATAATACATACAACTGCTTTAATACCTCTTCTGTTCGTCCATCGCTCCCTGCAAGACGCGGTAAAATCTTTTGATATATTTGATAATCAAGCGCTTCATCAAACGATAATAACTTTCCTTTTTCGTTGTATGCCATATAGAAACAAATTTCATCCCGTATACGATATCCAACTTGAGCTCCAACTGATTCAAGTGTTTTATTAATTTCTATTAAAATAGTTGAGATATTTCTCACAAGATCTTCGTTTTCTTTAAAGCATTCTTTTAAATGAAGATACTTGGTTGCTAAAGAGCTATTAGAAACAATTTCAGCTTCCTTCTCTTCCATATCCATTAAGAAATTAAAATAATCTAAGTTAACGGTATTAAATTCAATTGTATTCGCACGATCTAATACTTTCTTACTTAACGGATGTGTCGTTTCATCCATGTTTACCGTTCCGATAATATATACATTTGATGGGATCGTAATGTGCTTATTTGTAATTGATTCTGGAAGCACTGGTGACGTAACAATTTTTCCATCTTTCCATTTACGACTCTCAATTACACTTAAGAAATCACTAAAGTAGTATTCCACTCGAGCTAAATTCATTTCATCTAACACTACAAAATAAGGTCTGTTTGGATTTGAATCTGCAGCTTCAAGCACCTTAATTAACGGTCTTTCTTGAAACTCCCCTTGAAGGTTCACATACCCAAGCAAATCAGAACTATCACTCCAATCAGGTCGAACCGGAATAAGCGTAAATTGTCCATTTTCTTCCGTTGCTCCTAAACTTTCCGCAAACCACTGAACAATTTTCGTTTTCCCTGTACCCGAAATACCTGATAAAATTACAAACGGCTTCGTCTTTAATGAAAGGAAGAAATTAATAAGATCCTTTTTCTCATAAAAGAAACCTTTACTTTGAATATAAGAAGACACATGATCGATAATTGATTGCTGATCTAAATACACTTCTTTCCTCTCATAAATCATTTCATATTTCGTTCCTTCTTCTTTATAAGCTATGAATCCCTCATAATAGCGAAGCATTTCTTCTAGGTCCTCTACTAACTCTTTTTCACTTGGCATTTTATTAGCATCGTACGCAATATAAGCCGCTGTCGAATTCGCATATCCTTTCGCTTTTAGACTTGTCCCTAGGAAGATCTCGTCATCTTTTTTCACCTTTTGAGACATATGTATTTGTTCACGAATCTCTTCTTTAATTTTTTGCATCTCTTCTTTAGTTGTTTCTGTTACACCTTGTCCAATGGTCAAATATAATCGTTGCATATCTTCGCTAAATAAATAGACGATATAATAGCCTCTCTGTGTCGATGTTGTAATATCTCTATGCATTAGGGCGATCCACGGAACTGTTGCCCAATTCCCTTTTCCAACCGATCCTATCACACTGTACTGCTTCTCATTTATAAATGGTAACCGAATGATCTCTGTTGCCATATCATTTCGGACTGTTAATCCTAATTTATGTCCTGCAAATTTTTCTGTTTTTGCATCCAAATATTCTTTCATTATCTTTAAAAAGCCTTCACGTAAACTACTACTCATATTACCGCCCTTTTCTTCATTCTTTTTTATGTATTGTTCGGCTGGAATCCATTCAGCATTAATTACTTCCAATTGCTCAAACCACATTAAGAGATTATGTGTACGCTCTTTCGCTACTGATTCTACCATTAAATTATCTCCTCTAGAGTTTCGGACAATTGTCATCGCTAAATCMACTAAAGTAGCTTTCTTGGCAGCCTTCGGATACACTCTTAAAAGATTAAGTACAAACAGAGCAATTTGAAAATACTCCTGCTTTAAAACTAGCTTTCGAATAACATCATTCTTACTCTTTTCTCCAATGTATTCATTTAATAAAGACGTATCAATATCATGATTATCATTTAAAAATCCCAGTAACCTTAAATCTTGTCTTCCTTTAGATTTAACTCTATACAAATTACCATTAATGTGATCACTTAAATTTTTCGGATCGTACGTATTGTTTATTACCTCTTCCAAAAATCCAACAACTTTATGATACTGCTCACATGGCAAATTATCAGTTTGGAATTCTTTAAATGTAATAGCTCTCGATTCCATTACATTCACAAATGGAATCTGCGAGAAGAAAGCCACCAAGAAAGTATCACTTTTACTTGCTTGTCCAAAATCCTCACTCTTTACCGTACGCATAGCGATAAATTTTCTCCAAGCATTCTTAAGAAGTTCAAAGCTCACTTTAAAATAAGATGTTGCTTCTTCCTTTACATATTGCTCGCGTGAAAGTTTAATCTCAACGTCTAATCCTTCATCATCCTTGTTTATAATTAAATAATTTTTTTCACCCTGGATATTTTCAACTTGCTTCGTTGATTTAGCCAATTCAATTATGAGTTGCTCTAACATTTTCATCCCCACCGTTACAATAAATTACAATTACTACTATTTTACCAAACTATGTATAAAAGAAAAATCATACGCCATACCGTATGATTTAATAATTTCTATTATTCCCCACTAGCTCCCCATACTCCTGACTACTCTCCTCCAAAAACACCCTACTCTCCCCACTACCCTTATAAAACCCCTCCCAACCACTCTCTCTCAAAATCCCCTTCCAACTATCACTCTCAACCATCTTCTTAATAATACTATCCCAATAAGCAACCTCTTCCTCAGTCATATCCTTCGGTCCCATAATTCCTTTCCAGTGCTGAAATACAACGTCGATTCCTTGTTCTTTCCACGTCGGGATTTCTGGTAATCTGTCTAGCCGTTTTTCTGAGGATACGGCTAGTATTTTTATTTTGCCGGCTTTGTATTGTTTTTCGGCTTCGGATAGGGTCATTGTTGCGGCGGTGACTTGTTTGTTCGTTAGGGCGTTTATGATTTTTTCTTTGTTTTCGTAGACGAAGAATTCCAGTTCTGCAGGGTCCATGCCGAATGCTTTGCTTACTTGTACGAAGGATAGGTGATCGTCGTTTCCTAGGCCAGGGGCAACGCCGATTTTGAAGTTTTTCTTGTCTTGTTTTAGTTGTTCCATTAGTTCGTTTGCGTTTTCTATGTTTGAGTCTTTTGATACGACAACGACTTCCCAGTCTGACGCTAATGTTGCGAGCGGTGTGAAGTCTTTATATGTCAGTTTACTGTGGCCTAGTAAGTTATTCGTTATGAGTAAGCTTGAGTTAATCGCAAGTACGTGACCGCCTTTTTGTTTCGTATATTTCCATCCAACATCACCGCTGCCACCTATTTTGTTTGTGACAGTAATTGGTTTTGTGAAGATTTTTTCTTCTGTCAGCGTTTTTTGCATCGCTCGCGCTGTTAAGTCCCATCCCGCTCCTTGAACGTTTGGCGCAACGATTTCTACTTTGTCTATGTTTACTGTATTCGTTTGAGGTTTTTCCGAAGAACAACCGGCTATTACTCCTGTTATGATCCATATACATATTAATAATCGTTTTTTCATAACCCTCGTCCTATGCGATATTTTCGTTCTGGTCGTCCGATAATGCCATATGTGTATTCTACTGTGCATTCGTTTGTCGCTACTAATTATTCTAAATATCTTCTTGCGGTTGTTCTGGAGGCACCCATTTGTTCTCCCATTTCTTCTATTTGTTCCCGGTATAGCGCTGCGATTTCATTCGGCTATAAACTGAGTGTATCTTTACGAATGCTACCTGCTAAAAGAATGCCACCAACAATGCCGGCTAATAATACCGCTAATGAGAAGAGTATGATTTCTTTTGTTCTGCTCAGTATGTTAGATTCAATACCTTTTAGTGAACTACCCACCACTTAGTATCTCTTACGAGCTTACCCCAAAGTGGGGGCTTCTCGGTTCATCGCTACTTTTGATAGCTAACGAATTTGTCCTAGGACAGCCGAGCTAACTCCCTTGTTCCAAAGGTTATTTCTCATGATTTATATCAATGCTAATAACCGCATGGCTTCCTTTTTGATATTGATAGCTGCGTTATAGTCACGACTGATTGTGAGTCCACACGAACACGCATACATGCGTTCACATAATCGCAGTTCTTTTTTATTTCCACAACGACTACACATCTTTGTAGAAGGAAACCATTTATCTATTTTTACAAGCTGTTTTCCTTGTTCTTGTAGCTTATATGCTAAAAATGTCGTGAACATCCGCCAACCGTTGTCCGCTACACTTTTACCAAAGCGTAGTGCTCGTGACATTCCTTTCATATGTAAGTCTTCAATTGCTACAGCGTCAAAACTCGTAGCTAATTCTTTAGACTTGTGATGAAGGAAATTTTTACGTTGATTGGCGACTTTTTCATGCAACTTCGCGACACGAATGCGTTGTTTATTCCAGCGCTCCGAATCTTTCACACGTCTTGCTAATACTCGTTGCGCTTTTGCTAATTTGTCTAATATCTGACGATAAAAGCGAGGATAATTGGCTTTCTCATCTTCGCTACTCACATACAATTCAGCCATTGCGAAGTCTAATCC
>NZ_JBFUIN010000090.1:0-10374 GCF_056401855.1 Bacillus sp. P4_D3 | reverse complement strand
AAAAGGAATTTATTTATTAGATGTACCACTTGAAACGTATAAAGAAATGAGTCCGTTATTTGAAGAAGATTTATATGAAGTTCTTTCACCTTATGCAGCTGTAAAGCGTCGTAACAGTGCTGGCGGAACAGGGTTTGAACAAATTGAAAAAGCTTTGGAGAAGGCGAAGGGGTTAGCCATAGCGTTTGTTGGAAGTTAAATGATGTATGATATAGAAGGTAAGGTGCTTTTTTAGAAAGTACCTTACCTTTTTGTATTTAGATTTTTAGGTATGTATCTATCATTTCATAATTGTTTTTCATAATCATAAAATGATGCTTCTCATGAATCGCTAATAGTTGGATAGATTGAATAAGGTTAGGGTAGTGAGCAATTGGATCTAAAAATACGATATGTCCTGCAATATTTTCTTCTATATTTTGAACTAGTTTTTTTATTTCATCTGTTTCACTTGAAAGTAATTCTTCTAATTCGTTTACATTCATAGAGTAATAGACTTTTTTTGAAGGGATTAAAATCCAAGGAGCTTTCATTCCTTTGCCGTGTTTTTCTTTATATTCGGCATAAATATCATGTATGTCAGTTGCAAATGGGGCGTTTTTTCTTAGTTTGGCATAAGGAATAAGAGTGAAAGAGAATTTAATCKCTACTTTTAGCATTCTTGCAATTAAATATAAGTGATAAAAGTGTTCACCAATAGACCATTTTCCGTCCTCTTTCCTGTACCATAGTTGTTCGTGTGAAAGTGAATGAAGCTTAGGAAGGAACTGGTTTCTTTGCACATGTAATGTATGAAAATGTTTTGAGATATTTTCAGATTGCATATTTTGGTATCCTCCATTCTTTTTCCTAATTATAACATTTTTCGTATAGATTTAATTAAGCCTAGAACAATATGTTCTAGGCTTAAAGCTTCATCGATTAATCATACTTATGTCGACCTTCCGTAATTCGAATATACTCAATATCCATCAAATCTCTAAGTAATGCACCATTACTTACTTCCACACCATGTTTCTCTTTAAAATGTGTGCGGATCGTATCTAACATTTCGATTTCTTTCCCATTCACATCTAAAATAATACGTTCATAATCATCCATGTAGCACCCTCCTTTTCTAAACACATATATTTTGTCCGTCTATTACTAAAAAATGTATGTTAGTGTAATGTTAGAAAATAAGAAAGGAATGGAAAATGAGACGTATTTATTTTGTAGGGTTAATTTTGTATACGCTAATTGTATTACACGTTGCATTCCCAAAAATATTTACATTTGAGAATGTAAAAACAATACATATAGCAATATCTATCTTTACTTTATTTGTAGTAGATTGCTGTATTTCTGTATGGCTTTCTAGAAAAAAGAAAGTACAAGAAGTAAAAGATAAAAAAGAAATAGAACGGAAAAAGAGAAAACGTTCATTTTGGATGACAACGTATTGTTTTTCTTTAGTGATTGCTGCTGCATTTTTTAGTGAGCATATTCCACTAGAAAGATTGGATATTGAATTTTGGGCAATTGTATTTGCATGTTATTTTTTCATGCACTTTCTTCCTTATATGAAAGAAAAGCGTGGAGAAGAGGAAGATCCTATTGAAGAAGAAGCGAGAGAACAAGAGCATAAGAGAATAGAAGAGGAAATAAAGAAACTTGGGGAACAAAAGTGGTATTTAAAATCTAAAATCATATATGTTATTTGTTTTATTACGCCGCCAATTGGTTATTTGTATGTTTTCTTACTTCGTAAAAAAATGACAGAAGATGCAAAGCAAGCATACTTAGCGATAGCGACGTTAATGATGGCGCTATGGTCTTTGAAGTTCCTTCCGCCTTATGTGTTTGCAGTTGTCATTGTTGTTGTAGCTTGTTTCGTATTTGTAGTGAAATATGTGAAATGAAAAACACCAAGCCCATGTGGACTTGGTGTTTTTTTATTATAAATTAAAGATCACCTTGCTCCTCATCACCACGAACAACAAGGACATCGCATTTCGCATAGCGAATAATATGTTCAGAGACGCTACCAATTAGGAAACGCTCAACAGCATTTAAACCAGTTGCACCACACATAATTAAGTCTACTTTATTGTTTGGAGCAATTTCTTTTGAAATTTTAGATTTAGGATTACCGAATTCTAATACAGTTTCAATGTTTTCAAGGCCAGCTTCAAGCGCAGTTTTTTTGTAGTCTTCTAATAAGTCTTCTGCAAATAGATTTGCACGTTCAGCAATTGCTCGGCTATACGCCTCTACTGCTGAGTATGCTTTTACATCAACGATATGAGCAATTGTTAATGTTGCATTGTTTCGTTTTGCGACTTGAATTGCCTTTTTAAAGGCTTTTTCTGCTTCTTTAGAACCGTCCACCGCGATTAAAATATTTGTATATGTATTATTCATAGTAAATTCCTCCCAATCATTTTTATAACTGTTTACAACTTAATTATAAAACAAATTATGGTAATGTGCCTGTTAAAACGTTACAGAATTTTGAAAACTTTGTTTCAATTCATTTTAGTTGTAATTGGAGCGAGAACTTGTTACATATGAAGTATGGCAATTTAAAAGGAGGCAGTTTTGTGAGACATGCGCTCATTACAGCCGGTACGAAAGGTTTAGGAAAGAAAGTAACAGAAAAGCTATTGGCTAAAGGATATTCAGTAACAGTAACGTATCATAGCGATATAACTGCTATGGAAACGATGAAAGAAACATATAAAAATATGGAAGACCGTCTACAGTTCGTGCAAGCTGATGTCACGAAAAAGGAAGATTTACATAAAATAGTAGAAGAAGCGATGAGCCGTTTTGGCAAAATTGACTTTTTAATTAATAATGCTGGTCCTTACGTATTTGAAAGGAAAAAATTAGTCGATTACGAAGAAGACGAATGGAATGAAATGATCCAGGGTAATTTAACAGCGGTGTTTCATTTATTAAAACTTGTCGTACCGATTATGAGAAACCAGCAATTTGGCCGTATTATTAACTATGGATTTCAAGGGGCAGATAGCGCACCTGGATGGATTTATCGTTCAGCCTTTGCGGCTGCGAAAGTAGGACTTGTTTCATTAACGAAAACAGTAGCTTACGAAGAGGCGGAATATGGTATTACTGCGAATATGGTTTGCCCTGGTGATATAATTGGTGAAATGAAAGAAGCAACGATTGAAGAAGCGCGAAATCTGAAAGGTAGTAACACACCAATTGGTAGATCTGGAACAGGCGAAGATATTGCAAGAACCATTTCGTTTTTATGTGAGGACGATTCTGATATGATTACTGGTACGATTATTGAAGTAACAGGCGCTGTTGATGTTATTCATAGACATCGATAGAATTAAATAAAGTGAAGTTTCGAATAATTGGACAGTTTATCCTTTATACTGAGAGGTACGGATAATACTGTCCTTTAATGTAAGATTAAATCTATCGGAAAACCTGTATTATTTTTTGTCAAATATTGAGATATTATGTTAGAATATAAGAGCGTAGAAAGCGCTTTAAAAAATGATTCAGGGGTCATTTCATAACTCAAGGGGGAACTAATAATGCGTATCGGTATTCCAACAGAAATTAAAAACAATGAAAACCGTGTGGCAATGACGCCAGCGGGAGCTGTACATTTAGTACAAAATGGTCATGAAGTTTTTGTTCAAAAAGGATCAGGTGTAGGATCAGGCTTTACAGATGAAGAATACGTACAAGCTGGTGCGAAACTTGTTGAAACTGCTGAAGAAGCATGGAATCAAGATATGGTTATGAAGGTAAAAGAGCCAGTTGCAAGTGAATACGGTTATTTCCGTGAAGGTTTAATTTTATTCACATATTTACACTTAGCTCCAGAGCCAGAATTAACAAAAGCATTAATTGATAACAAAGTGGTATCAATTGCATACGAAACAGTACAGTTAGACAATCGTTCTTTACCATTACTTGCACCAATGAGTGAAGTTGCAGGTCGTATGTCTGCGCAAATCGGTGCACAGTTCCTTGAGAAAAACAAAGGCGGAAAAGGTATTTTACTTGCAGGTGTTCCAGGGGTTAAGCGCGGTAAAGTAACAATTATCGGCGGTGGTCAAGCTGGTACAAACGCAGCGAAAATTGCAGTAGGTTTAGGTGCAGATGTAACAATCATCGACTTAAGTGCAGAACGTCTTCGTCAATTAGATGATATTTTTGGAAACCAAGTAAAAACGTTAATGTCTAACCCGTACAACATTGCAGAAGCTGTAAGAGAATCTGATCTTGTAATCGGTGCAGTATTAATCCCAGGTGCAAAAGCGCCAAAACTTGTAACAGAAGAAATGATTCAATCAATGGAACCAGGTTCTGTCGTTGTAGATATTGCGATTGACCAAGGTGGTATTTTCGAAACAACTGACCGTATTACAACTCATGACAACCCAACTTATGAGAAATATGGTGTTGTTCACTATGCAGTTGCAAATATGCCAGGTGCGGTTCCACGTACATCAACTCTTGCATTAACAAACGTAACAGTACCATATGCAGTACAAATTGCTAACAAAGGCTACAAAGAAGCTTGCCTAGGCAACGCTGCATTATTAAAAGGTATTAACACATTAGATGGCTATGTAACATTCGAAGCAGTTGCAGAAGCGCACGGCTTACAATACGCTGATGCGAAAGAGCTTCTTGAAAAAGCTCCTGCTTTATCATAATAGAAATAAAATAAAGACCTTTCCTATGAAGGAAGGGTCTTTTTGTTTAAACTAATTATCTAATTTCTTTACAATTTTCAAGCCGAACATCATTGTGAAGAAAAGAATTCCAAACAAGTAATACAGGGCATACTCTACTCGTATCGTCGAATTTTTGTCAGTAATATATAAAATAAATAGTATCGCAGAGCCGATTAAATGAGAGAGACCAAAAATTTGCGCCATAAGCTTTAAACTCATTTTCTCAATTCGTTCATCTATCGCAGGTAATGGGTATTTCTCGGACTCTTTCTTTTTTTTCTTAAAGAATATTCGTTTCACTACAAATAGTACCAAGGCTAAGAGTATGTATACGCCAGCGAATAGAAGGACAGAACGAATCTTTTCTTCATCACTACTATTGAAATAAAGGAAAATCGATCCTAACATTAAAATGGTAAGATGTGAAATGAATTCTTGATTAAAAGTATTTTTCATTCTTTTTCCTCCCCAGTTTTGTCTAATTGAAATAAATCTTCTACTTTACAGTTAAAAAACTCACATAATTTCAATGCTAATTCTAAACTTGGGTTGTATTTATTCTTCTCGATAGCGATGAGGGATTGTCTAGTGATTTGAACAGAGGAAGCTAATTGCTCTTGGGTGATGTCTCTAACGACACGGAATTGTTTCACTTTATTTTTAATCAAATATACAAAGTCTCCTTTTTGTAAATTTGTTACATTTATAATATCCATTTATAGGTAAAAAGCAAATGAAACTTTACGAGAAATCTCGCTTGTTACAATGTGTATTTTTGTGATAATTTGGAATTAAACGAGAAATGAAAATCGATAGAAGGAATTGGGTGGGGAGAACTATGGAAACAGTAAATCTATTAGAATTAATAAAAGATATTAAAGACCAACATAAAAACTTCGTCGTTTCAAATGTGAATAGTCATTGCTTACGAATTGCTGTGTTTACTGGTGAATATGATTGGCACTATCATTCTAATTCGGATGAATTATTCATTGTGTTAGAGGGGGAATTACTTATTGATTTTCAAAATAGAGAAACAGCAGTTTTAAAGCTGAACGATTCCATTTTAATTCCAGCAGGAACAATTCATAGAACGAGAGCATTAAAGAGAACGGTAAATCTTTGTTTTGAAAATATAGAGGCGGATACGGTTATTGTGGAGGTCGTATGAGAAGGTTAGAGATTGAAGAATACGATACAGTAATTCCACTTTTAGAAGGGAATCAACGAACAACGACTTTTGCGTATGCAGTTTGTGATCAAAACATAAATGGTGAGATTTTTATAAATGAGAAATTAACAGCAGGACTAATCGTCACCACTAATGGTATTTATTATTTGTTTGGTGACACTCAAGACCAAAGTTATAACGAAGATTTATTTTCGTATATAAAAACAGTCATTGAAAAAACAGAGAAACGATTTACACTGTTCACTTCGAGTGAAGAGTGGGAAATGATGATTGAAGAGTACTTTAGTAATGCATTTCGGAACCTCCCACGAACGACATTTCAATTTCAAAGAGAAGTTTTTGAAGATAGAAAAATAGAATTAAACAAAAATACATATGAAATTAAACGTATTGATAAAAGTGATATAGAACGAAGTAATGAATTTACAGAGGATTATTACAAAGAATATTGGGGATCAAAAGAAGTGTTTTTGAATAATGGCTTTGGATTTTGTATAGAACAAGATGGGATAATTATAGCTGAATGCGTCTCAATATTTAGAGGGAATAGTTTTGCTGAAATTGATATTGCAACGCATGAAGTGCATCAAGGGAAAGGGTTAGCCCAAGCTGTCGCAACACATTTCATTGAACATTGCATGCAAAACGATATTACACCGTGCTGGGATTGTAATGTAGACAATATTCCTTCGCAAAAATTAGCTAGTAAATTAAGTTTTCATAATCCAATAGAATATAGTTTGTTTGTACGTAAGAGAACGGGGGAATAAAAATGAATGTGGAGTTAACGAGATTTAAAGTGAAACAAGGTAAAAGTCATCGTGTAGATGAATGGATGCAGCTTCTTAATGACAATATGAAAGAAGTGCTTTTGACATTAAACGACGAAAAGATGTATGTAGAGACAATTTTCCGGGAAATAAGAGATGGAGAAGAGTACTTATATTGGTATTCTGTGCAAGGAGAAGGTGGTACTCTTGTCGAAAATTCTCATCATGAAATTGATAAAAGGCATTTGGAGTTTTGGTATGAATGTATTGATGAGGAAGCGCCGTCTGTTGATATGAAAACAGAAGTCGTTATGATTCAAGATGTTGTGAAGGAAGCGATGAAATAATAGAATAGTATTTTTGAGAGGAGCACATCAAAAGGGATGTGCTTATTATTATGAAATTTTTTTAGAAAAGCTGTATACATTTTACGCTCTCAAACGTTGAGTATATAGAAAGGAGAGCAGAATGAGCCATGATGCGTTTGAATCGTTATTAATAGAGAAATCAAAAGCTGTGTTTGGATACTTAATTAAGATTGGGGCAGATAGAAAAGAAGCGGAAGATATTGTGCAAGATACGTTGTATAAAGCCTTACTACTTATGGGGGAAATACCGTTAGAGCATTTAACACCATGGTTATTTAGAGTTGCGATCAATCAGCACCGAGATTTACACCGGAAAGAAAAAAGACTAAATCCAATTGCGATTGAATCTGTTGTTCTTATTGGTCAAAAGTCATTAGATGAAGTGCTTTTGACAAGTGAACTGCAAGGAGAAGTACAGGAAATATTGGAGACGATGACAGAGGATTATCGTCATATATTATTGCTGAAATATGAGTATGAACTATCTTATAAAGAAATTGCCATTTTATTAAGTATGAAAGAAGAAACAGTGAAAACGAGTTTGTACCGTGCAAGAAATCAATTTAAAAAATTGTATAGGAGGAGAAATGATGAGTCGGAAGGACTTTGATTTGAATATGGATGATAAGCAGATGAAGACTTTGATGAAGAGAGCGAAGAGGAAGCAGTTTTGGCGAAACTGGCTTATTTCTATTTGTGCGTCCATGATTGTTATAGTAGGTCTGTTTTTGGGAGCAACGTATTTTTCTCAACAAACGTTTAGAAAAATGGAAAGAGAAATGAATGCACTACATAAGGTTCAAGGCCCTAATATTCGTTTCAGTGGGAGCATGTATTTAAGTCTCGGTGTGACAGGAAGTACGGTAATATATAATTCTTATAAAAATATAGCCGGTCAACCAGTAAAATGGATAAATGATATATACGAATCAGGTATCTGGGATTATAGTATGAAGCACTATAATGGTGAACTTGTTAGTTTAGATGAGGAGAAAAGGGATGAAGAGGCTATTGCGATACCAGATTATAATGTACAAACAATGCAAAGAGAGATGAGATTTTATCTACCTTTTGTTAATTATAAAAATTATGTAGATGATCTGAAAAATATCGGGGAGTTGCAAAATAAGGTTGCAGAAGTGGCCCTATCTTTTGATAAACCATATTCAACTGAACAAATTGTTGAGATGCTTCCAAAAGATATACAAACAGTTTGGTTTTGGGTAGATACATACAATGAAAAGAAAAGCGATTCTTATGTAGGGTTAAAAGATCCTAAAAGTGGTGCAATACTAAATGCTGAAATGGCTGGTAATGTTTTTGGGTTTGCAGGAAGTTATGCAAAGGCAAAAGAAGATGTGAGAAACGATTTAACAATAAATTCAAAAGAGTTTCTGTACCAAATGAAGTATTTAGCAAAAAATAGTGAAGGTATACCAAGTGATTATTTTGAACAATATTATAAAGAAATAAAAAACACCAACCCAAAAGATTTACCAATATATGGTGTAGTCGTAACGGGGAAAACAGAGGATTTACAAGGTTTACAAGGAGCACCATATATTAAGGCGGCTGTAAGAGGCGTAACAGTTGAGAAATATTGATTACAATTAATTAATATGAATAATCAGAAAACTCGTGTTATAATATGGGAAAAGGAGGCTTATATGAGGCAAATACATGGAGCAATTTATATTTACATAACAATATTTTTCGTAGGAGCATCTTATGGTTTAGGGCATGTGTATTCGCATCCTGTATTAACCTTTTTGAGCGGAGCATGTATGGTGATTGCGTTTCTTGTCCACCTTTTCTCAGTTTGGATCGTGAAATTTCAAATAAATATTAGTGAAATAGAAGAAGGCACTTTTTGAGTGGCCTTCTTTTTTAGTAATAATATTTATGAAGTTCTTGTAGTGATTTTTCAATTTCACGTTCAGTTTTTTTACATATAGACATTGTACGTAATTTGAAAAATAAGCTGCGCAAGAAAGATTTTATATTTCCGTATAGAAATTCGTACGATTTAATATGTAGTGTTGGTTTTTGAACTTGTAATTGAGCTACTAAATTATGAAGGGCTAATATGAGTACCTCTTCCTCTAGACCATTTTGTAGCATTGCGACAATCGGATAAACGATACGCTCATCTTCTTCATATTTGTAATAGATGGAATGGACACAAACTTTGTTTAATAAAGTTTGTAGTATTTCTTCATGATGTAAAGTTTCCAGTTTAGGATTATTAACAAGCGCTTCAAATGTATCTGAAGCATGAGCGACACTATGTGCCCAGCCACGTTCTTGGACATAGCCTCGTAAGTCATGCTCTTTGTTCATATATAGAATTAATTTATCTTTTACATTTGAAATATCAGTCTGTGATAAGAAATTATGATTGGTATCCGCATCTATAATGAGGGCGATTAATAATGTTGTAAATGCACGGGTAAATACAGCGTCATCGTCATCTGTATGAATTTTATAGAATAAATAGTTTTCACTGATGCTTTCTGATAATAGTTTCTGTAAGTGGGTGTGTGAAATATAGTCCTTCTTGATTAGATGATAAAAAGTAGAGTAAATGAGTTTGTCTCTTAAATAGCTATCGGTAACACCGATATGTTGAAGCATACTGGAACTTAAGGAATCAATATGAATTGTGTTAGCCATTATGTAATTATTAGTACGAATTTCTTCTAACTGTTGTTGTAACATATAAATCCTCCTAATTTAGAAAATTCTGTATATTAATAGTATAATGAGAGGAAGGAATAGACAAGAAATAAGTGCTTTTGAATGGAGAGTCATTATGAAGAGAGCATTATTCTTTTTTATTAGTATTTTCTTTTTAGGAAGTTGTTCGAATTCGTATGTTACTTTTTCTGGAGAGAGCAAAAATCGGACGGGGCAATATAAAGGGTATGTCATATTAAGAAATGACACGGTGTTTTTTGTCGGTGATAAAACGTTTGAAACAAAAGTAGAGTTGCAAAATTATATGGAACAACAAATGAATAAAGAGCATCCATCAGATACAGTCTTGAGCTTTAAGGATAAAAACGCATATGATCAATTAAAAACAGGGGATAAAATAAATGTATGGTCTTCTCAAATACTTGAAAGCTACCCAGCAAAAATGATTGTAGAGAAATTTGAACTAGTAGAGAAATAGAAAAAGGTAGCGATCAAGCTACCTTTTTTATCCCGCATTAACGGGCAGTAARACTCCCAYCTCAAAATTAGGCTGGAGCAAAGAAGTTAGGTCGGAGATCAACTGCCCGTAAACGCCCGATTGGTGAAGGCTAATAATCAGTGGGGGATGAACAAAACCC
>NZ_JBFUIN010000089.1:0-10498 GCF_056401855.1 Bacillus sp. P4_D3 | reverse complement strand
GTGCGAGGGTTCGAATCCCTTCTTCTCTGCCAGATTTTGGCCCGTTGGTCAAGTGGTTAAGACACCGCCCTTTCACGGCGGTAACACGGGTTCGAATCCCGTACGGGTCATACTAAAAGAGATAGCATAATCTGCTATCTCTTTTTTGTTGTATAAAAGTGGACTTTGAATAGTCTGCTTTTTTTTTATGGATTTCTTGTATACTTTTTTCTATTTGAATCGTCTAACTAATAGAAAAGAGAGAGCGATGAAGTATGAAAAGCTTATTATAGAAACATCAAAAAGTATTTATAGATATTTGCTTAAAATAGAGCGAACATCACATGCCCATCAAGCTAAGATTTTAAGACACCCCCATAACGAGAATTTTACCTTTTTTACAGTTATTTATGAGAATTCAGCTCGTTTTTCCGTTTTGGGAGATCTTTTTTACTTTAAATTTGGTATGAACAAGCTATATATTTGGCTCTTATTTCTATCTGGATTTCTGGTGTCTTTTCTTTAATGCTGGATATTAATCATTGCAATAAGTTGTAGGAGATTTATGTATATGCACTTATTTTTGCAACCTTTTTATTCTCTCATTCGACTATATTAGTAAAGGGAGGAAGAAATAAAAATGGACATAGCCTATCTAGTAAAACAAGCAACAAGAGGAAATGATCAAGCATTTGAACAACTTATTACTTTTGTTCGCCCGAAATTATATCGAACAGCCTATTCTTATGTAAGAAATGAACAAGATGCACTGGATATATACCAAGAAACAATTTATGAAGCATATCTTTCACTGAGAAAATTAAAAAAGCCGGAGAAATTTCAAAGTTGGATTACCAAAATTCTTGTTTTTAAATCCATTGATTTTGTAAGAAAATCCTCTAGACAATTTGTTGCGAATGATGAAATATTTGCTAATTTATGTACAGAAGAGAGCATGAATAAATTAGAACAATCATTGGATTTAACCGAGGCATTTAATTTCTTAGATCCTACTTACAAAACTATTATTTTATTAAGGTATTATCACGATTTATCTATTAAGGAAATTGCTGAGGTTCTTAACTCTCCAGAAGGAACGGTAAAATCTCAATTACATCGAGCAAAGCAAGCCTTACGCCCCATTTTAAAGGAGGGATATAGTTATGAATAAAGAAGAATTTAATCACCATATCAATGATATTCCTATACCAGAAGACCGGTTAATTCAAAGAGAAAAAACAGCCATGCTTCAAGCTAAGAAAAATCAATACCGTAGAAAAAAAACAATCAAGTATTCTAGTCTTGTTGCTTGTGGAATATGTGTTTCTCTCTTAGGTTTTGGATTCATTTCTCCTGCTATGGCAAAGACTTTATCGAGTGTTCCAGTTATAGGCCCCATTTATGCACAATTTAATGATATTGCTTCTGATAAAATTGAAAAGGATGAGCTTGCTACATCAATTGAAAGACAAGATAACCATAGTGGTTTAACGATGAATGTGAAAGAAGCTGTTTACGATGGCGGACGTTTAGTGATCACGGTGGAATACAAAGGAGAAAATACTATTTCCAATAGCAATGAAGAGAAAGCTGGATTTAGTTATGTAACCATTAATGGGAAAGAAGTCAGAGCTGCAATTAGTTCTACTTCACAGAAGTCAAAAGGACGAAACACCATTATTGAGCAGCATGAATTCACTCTGGCTAATTACGGTGAATTTGGTGATAAAATTGATGTTTCCGTCCATGGAGAAGATTTATTTGGAAAAGCAGGAACATGGAATGTAGCATTTCCTCTTACAAAAGTTGAAGGTGAGATTCGTAAATTTACTCCTAATATAAAAACATTAACGAAAGATAATCTGTATGCATTAACAGTAGATCAAGTAACTTTTTCTTCACTTTCAACGAGGATTGATTTGACCTTTGATTATCCAAAAGAAATGGAAGCTAATGATAGTTGGCCAGCACTTGATTATACTGTCACTGATGATAAAGGAAAAATCTACGAAGGAGTCAGCTTGCAAGTTGGTAGCACGGGACTATACGGACACCATATTGTTTTAGCTCTTCCACCAATGGATAATCCTCCAAAATCCTTAACAATTAAACCTACGTATCTTAGTGGTCAAAATGATACTTTAAAAAATGGAGGTTCTGAAGATTTAAAAATGACTGTTTTACTACAATAATTGAAGGGCTTTGCTAGGTTTCCATGTCTATTGACTGTTAATAAGTGACGTTGTGTTAACTTGATGTGTATGGAAAAAACATCACTATCAAGCTAAGATAAATTTGTATCCATGTAATCAAAAAAACGCTATTCTTTTTGTAGAATTATACAGAAAGGATGGCGTTTTTGATGAAGTCTATCATTTCAAATGAACTGGACCTTTTCGCACAAGAGCTCCAGTAGTCCTACAAGAGATCGCCAAACAAGTTGGTTTTATACAGCGATCTAGCAAAAGTATCAAGCAAACGAACTCATTGCCCTTTGCGTATGGCTCAGTCAAGAAATTGCTAGCACATCATTTATACAATTGTGCAGTCAGTTAGAAGTTTCTACAGGTGTACTTATGAGCTCAGAAGGACTGAATCAACGCTTTAATCCAGAAGCTGTTATTATTATAGGATTTCGTCGGTAAGTCGATATATTGTAAAAATCGCTGATATAATTTGAGTTACGGTCGATATATTTAAATAATCGCTGATATATTTGGAGTTATGGTCGATATATTGTAAAAATCGCTGATATAATTTGAGTTACGGTCGATATATTTAAATAATCGCTGATATATTTGGAGTTATGGTCGATATATTCAGAAAATCGCCGATATATTTGGAGTTATGGTCGATATATTCAGAAAATCGCCGATATAATTTCACTTACCGATAAAAACCAAAGTCCAACCCTTTCACAATCTAAATAAAACGCCTCCATTGAGATGGATTTCACCCGCACTCTAATAACTTTACACTCTATGTGAAAAAGTTCACAAATAGGTCATAATTTGTGAAGTAATTCACAATAATCCGTGCTACAATATGTATGTAAAGAAGTTAAACAACATTAAATTAGTATTTTAATTACTTACTTAAACAATAATAAAAAATAGATGTAAACAATTGAAAGGGGAAATTAACATGAAAAAAGGTATCAATCGCGTAGTATTAGTAGGAACAGGAGCTGTAGGTTGTAGTTATGCTTACTCAATGATCAACCAAGGTGTAGCTGAAGAATTCGTACTAGTAGATGTTAATGAAGCAAAAGCAGAAGGGGAAGCAATGGACTTAAGCCATGCGGTACCATTCTCTCCAGCACCAACAAAAGTTTGGAGCGGTAGCTATGCAGATTGTAAAGATGCAGATTTAGTTGTTATCACTGCTGGATTACCACAAAAGCCAGGCGAAACTCGTTTAGACTTAGTTGAGAAAAATACAAAGATCTTTAAACAAATCGTTCGCGGTATTATGGATAGCGGATTCGATGGAATCTTCTTAATCGCAACAAACCCAGTTGATATTTTAACTTACGTAACTTGGAAAGAATCTGGTCTTCCAAAAGAGCGCGTAATTGGTTCTGGTACAACTTTAGACTCTGCTCGTTTCCGTTACATGTTAGGTGACTACTTAGATGTAGATCCACGTAACGTTCATGCTTACATCGTTGGTGAGCACGGTGACACTGAACTTCCAGTATGGAGCCACGCTACTGTAGGTGTACAAAAACTAGAAACAATCTTAGCGAACAACGAACAGTATAACCAAGAAGATTTAGATAAAATCTTTGAAAATGTACGCGATGCAGCTTACCACATTATCGAGCGTAAAGGCGCAACTTACTACGGAATCGGTATGTCACTACTTCGTGTAACTAAAGCGATCTTAAGCAACGAGAACAGTGTATTAACTGTATCTGCATACCTTGAAGGTCAATATGGTGAGAAAGATGCTTACGTAGGTGTTCCAGCTGTTATTAACCGCGAAGGTGTACGTGAAATCGTAGAACTTGAATTAAACGAAGAAGAAAAAGCGAAATTCGCTCATTCTGTAAAAGTATTAAAAGAAACAATGGCACCAGTACTATAATAATTGCTAAATAATTCAGAGGCGGGAAACTGCTTCCTACCTCTGAATTAATATAAATTAATATAAATTAATATAAATTCCTTTTCCGGTTTCCCTTGTATATCCCCAATATACCCCTTTTGCTGGATAAGGGTCGTTTATAGAAAAAGCACTCTATTTTTGAATAGAGTGCTTTTGTGCGTTATCCCACTATTTGCGAGCAGAACTTCACTTTATTCTTTAGGAGTTAACCTTGTGGCAATTTTTCCTAAACGCCATTCATCTCCCGCATACTCATTAGACCATGTCCTACCTATTCCTTGAGGTGGGAGTTTTCCGTCGGGAAATGATAAATTTTGTGACAAAAAATGTTGAGAAACATTTTTAAACAATAGATTATTTCGCTTGTATTTCACGTGAGAAATAGCGTGAAAAATGGAGAGAAATCAATAAAGTAATATTGAGCAACAATGAAAGGTGAAAATAGTAAGGTGAAATGAAGCGTTTGCAATGAATATTCGTCAAAATTCGATATTTTACACGATAAATATAAACATTTTAAGTGAAATTTAAGAAAAAAACGAATATTTTTTAAAAAACAACAAGGATATTTCAGTTTTTTGCAGAAATGATAAAGAGTAAAAAATTTCTGTCATCTTAGTGAGGTGAACATATTGGATGTAATAAATTGTGAAGAAGTGAAACGAGATGAGTTTCATACAGAAAAGTACTATGACAGTTATAACATCTTTGGGGCACATATTGTGACGGAAGATGGGATGCGAGGTGTACGATTCACAGTATGGGCTCCTCATGCGAAAGCAATGAGTGTTGTTGGGGATTTTAATGAATGGGATTATAAGCAACATAAGATGCTAAAAGTGACAGAAGAGGGGATTTGGTCCTTGTTTGCACCGCATATTGAAGAGAATGAGATATATAAGTATGCGATTGAAACGATGAACGGTAACGTTATTTTAAAAGCAGATCCTTACGCAGTATATGCAGAAGTAAGACCAAATACGGCATCTGTAGTTTTTGATATAGAGGGATATGAATGGAATGATAAAAACTGGATTCGTAAGAGAAAGAAAAAATCGATTTATAAAGAAGCGATGACAGTTTATGAATTACATTTCGGTTCTTGGAAAAAGAAAGAAGATGGTGCTCTGTATTCTTACAGAGAAATGGCTGAGGCGCTCATTCCGTATGTGGTGGAACATCAATTTACACATATTGAAATTATGCCGCTTGTTGAGCATCCATATGATCGTTCTTGGGGATATCAAGGAACGGGATATTATGCAGCGACAAGTAGATTCGGCACGCCACATGATTTGATGTATTTTGTCGATGAATGTCATAAATATGGAATCGGTGTCATTTTAGATTGGGTGCCGGGGCATTTTTGTAAAGATGCTCACGGTTTATATTTGTTTGATGGGACACCGACTTATGAATATAAAGATAGAGACGTACAAGAAAACCTGGTATGGGGAACTGTTAATTTTGATTTAGGGAAGAGAGAAGTACGTAATTTCTTAATTTCAAATGCGTTATTTTGGATGAGATATTTCCATATTGATGGTTTCAGAGTAGATGCAGTTGCGAATATGCTGTACTGGAATAAAGAAGGAAAAGAGCAAAGCAATGAACACGCTGTTTCTTTCTTACGGGAGTTAAATGAAGCTGTGTTTGCAGAAGATGAAGAGTTTCTTATGACAGCAGAAGATTCAACAGCTTGGCCACTTGTAACAGCTCCAACATACGAGGGTGGACTTGGATTTAATTATAAATGGAATATGGGTTGGATGAATGACGTGCTGAAATATATGGAATGTGCGCCAGAGTACCGGAAATACATTCATGAGAAAATGACATTCTCTTTAATATATGCTCACTCTGAAAACTTTATATTGCCGCTTTCTCATGATGAAGTCGTTCATGGAAAAAAATCGTTATTAAATAAAATGCCGGGAGATTACTGGGATAAGTTCGCCCAACTTCGTTTATTATATGGATATTTCTTTACTCATCCAGGTAAGAAATTACTCTTTATGGGTGGAGAATTCGGGCAATTTGATGAGTGGAAAGACCTTGAAGATTTAGATTGGAATTTACATGATTTTGAAATGCATCGTTATATGCATGATTACTTTAAAGAGCTCATAGCATTGTATAAGCGCTCAAAACCACTTTGGCAGTTAGATCACTCGTCTGAAGGATTTCAGTGGATTGATGCTAATAATAATGAGCAAAGTATTTTCTCGTTTATCCGCCAAGGGGATAAGGAGGAAGATGCGTTAGTTGTCGTATGTAATTTTACGAAAGCTACATATGAAAACTATAAAGTAGGTGTACCAGATTTCGAGTATTATAACGAAATTTTAAACAGTGACGCGGTGCAATATGGCGGATCGGGGCAAGTTAATAAGAAACGTCTCAAGACGATTCTAGAGCCATATCATAATCAAGCGGCACATGTAGAAATTACAATTCCACCATTTGGCGTATCCATATTACGACCAGTGAAGACGAGAAAGGGGAGCAAAAAACAAGATGGCTCAAAAACAAAAGTGCGTAGCAATGTTACTAGCAGGGGGAAAAGGTAGTCGTTTAAGTGCATTAACAAAAAATTTAGCCAAGCCAGCTGTTCCATTTGGTGGTAAATATCGCATTATTGATTTTACGTTAAGTAACTGTGCAAACTCCGGTATTGAAACGGTGGGGATTTTAACACAATATCAACCGTTAGAACTTCATAATTATATTGGAATCGGAAATGCTTGGGATCTTGATCGTGTAAATGGTGGAGTCACTGTGTTACCTCCTTATGCGGAGTCTTCAGGTGTGAAGTGGTATACAGGTACGGCAAGTGCTATTTATCAAAACCTAAACTATTTAAGTCAGTACGAACCAGAATATGTCCTTATTTTATCAGGCGATCATATTTATAAAATGGATTACAGTAAAATGCTAGATTACCATATTGAGAAAGAAGCAGATGTTTCAATTTCTGTTATTGAAGTGCCGTGGGATGAAGCAAGTCGCTTTGGCATCATGAATACGAATGAAGAGATGGAAGTTGTTGAATTTGAGGAGAAACCGCAATTTCCAAGAAGTAATCTTGCATCAATGGGAATTTACATTTTTAACTGGTCTATTTTAAAAGAATATTTAGAGATGGATGCAAGAAATCCTGAATCTAGTAATGACTTCGGAAAAGACGTACTTCCGCTTTTATTAGATGAAGGGAAGAAGTTGATGGCGTATCCGTTTGAAGGATATTGGAAAGATGTTGGAACGGTGAAAAGCTTATGGGAAGCGAATATGGATTTACTTCGCGATGAAACATCGTTGAATTTAAATGATCGTAATTGGCGCATTTATTCTGTAAATCCAAACGAGCCACCTCAATATATTGCAGAACAGGCAAAAGTAGAAGAGTCACTTATTAATGAAGGGTGCGTCATTGAAGGGGACGTGAAGCATTCTGTTTTATTCCAAGGAGTGACGGTGGAAGAAGGTAGTATGGTAATCGATTCTGTCGTTATGCCGGGGGCAAAGATTGGTAAAAACGTTGTGATTGAAAGAGCGATCGTTGGATCGGAAATGGTTATTGAAGATGGGGCAATAATTCGTCCAGAAAAAAATGTTGATGATGTAGTACTAATTGCTGAAGGAAAATAGAAAAGGGGGATGAAATGAATGGGAGAAAAAATGTTAGGAATTATTAATGCAACGGGAAGTTTTCCTTCCTTAAAGAAAGTAACAGGGCATCGTTCATTAGCGGCATTACCGTTTGGAGGCCGTTACCGCCTCATTGATTTCATGCTTTCAAATATGGTGAATTCTAATATTCATAGCGTGGCGGTTTTTACAAGTCATAAAAATCGTTCTTTAATGGATCATGTCGGTTCAGGAAAACAGTGGGATTTAGATAGAAAGCGTGATGGACTGTTTTTATTCCCACCGAACTGCCAATGTGATCATGACGAATTTGGATCTTTTGCACATTTTAGAAGACATATTGATTATTTTCTAAGAAGCAGAGAAGAATATGTTGTTATTACGAATAGCCATCTTGTAACAGCGTTAAACTTTCAAGCGGTGTTAGAGCGACATATACATACGTCTGCAGATATTACTGAAGTTTGTCATGAAGGGGTTTCGCTTCAAACATATGTGTTAAAGAAACAATTATTGCTAGACTTATTTGAGACATATAAAGATGTGGAGCAATACAGTTTATTTGATGTAGTGAGAGAAAAGAGCGGGAAATCACTGCATATTGCTACGTATGAGCATACAGGATATGTAGCTATCATTGATTCGATTGAAAGTTACTATAAGCATAGTCTAGAAATTTTGCAGCCTACTATTTGGAAGCAATTATTTAAGAAAGAAGCACCAATCTTTACGAAAGTAAAAGATGAGCCGCCAACTCGTTATATGAAGGGTGCAGCAGTGAAAAATACGATGATTGCAAACGGTAGTATTATTGAAGGTGAAGTGGAAAATAGTGTTATCTCCCGTTCTGTTAAAATTGGAAAAGGTTCAATTGTTCGTAATAGTATTATTATGCAAAAGAGCAAAATTGGAGATAATTGCATAATAGATGGTGTTATTATTGATAAAGATGTGAAACTTGGCGACGGCGTAGTGTTAAAAGGAAGTGCTGATGAGCCATATGTTGTAGAAAAAGGTAGTGTACAAAATAGTACAATCAACAGTTATTCGTAAATAGCAGGTGCATAATTAGTGGGGGATTTAGAAAACCCCCACTAATTAAGGTTTTACTCTATATGAAAACTTGAAGGGAGGAAGCTGTAAGAAGAGCGATTTATGATGTATACGCTTTTCGTGCAGTGGAACAACAGGTGAATATTTTATTTGCAGTATCAGAATGTGTACCGTTTATTAAATCCGGAGGTCTAGCTGATGTAGCAGGAGCGCTTCCAAAAGAATTAAAAAAATTAGGAGTGAATGTTCGCATTATACTTCCAAACTACAGTCTTATCCCGAAAGAGTTAAGAGAAGGATGTACGCTTCATAAAGTAATTAACGTTCCTCTTGGATGGAGAAACCAATATTGCGGGATTTTAAAAGGTGAGCAGGATGGGATTACGTATTACTTAATAGATAATGAATATTATTTTAAGAGAGATTCTCTCTATGGCCATTATGATGATGGGGAGCGTTTTTCTTATTTTTCAAAAGCAGTTTTAGAGTGTATTCCGCATCTTGATTTCGAAGTAGATGTTCTTCATAGCCATGATTGGCATACAGCTATGGTTAATTTCTTACTTCGTGAAAAGTATCAAGATAACCCGTTATATGAGCATATTAAAACGGTATATACGATTCATAACTTGCAGTTCCAAGGTGTATTTCCTCCTGAAGTGATGTACGACTTACTGGAGCTTGGTCATGAATATTTTCATAGTGAACAGCTTGAGTTTTATGGAAACGTGAACTTTATGAAAGGCGGTATTATCGCATCTGACCAAATTACAGCGGTTAGCCCGACATATAAAGAAGAGATTCAATATGAGTTTTTCGGTGAGAAGTTAGATGGATTGCTACGAAAGCATAACGATAAGCTTAGTGGCATTGTAAATGGAATTGATACGAGTGTATATAATCCAGAAACAGATCCATATATTACGGCTCAGTATAGTGCAGAGTCATTAGAGGAAAAGAGTGAAAATAAACGCGCATTGCAGCGTTATTTTGGTTTACCAGAAAAAGAAGATACACCAGTTATTTCGATGGTAACACGATTAACGAAGCAAAAGGGGCTTGATCTAGTACGTACTGTATTCCGTGAAATAATGGAAGAAGATGTACAATGTATTATTTTGGGATCAGGCGATTCTGAATACGAGCAGTTCTTTGAATGGATGGCATACGAATATCCAGAAAAGGTAAAAGTATATATTGGATTTAATGAAGCGTTAGCGCACCAAGTGTACGCGGGAAGCGATTTGTTTTTAATGCCATCGCTGTTTGAACCGTGTGGACTTGGACAACTTATTGCGCTAGCATATGGCACGATTCCAATTGTAAGAGAAACAGGCGGATTAAATGATACTGTACATTCTTACGATGAGGAAACTGGAATTGGGAATGGCTTTAGCTTTACGAATTTTAATGCGCATGACATGTTACATACAATTCTTCGTGCAATTGAGTTTTATCAAGATAAACCGGTATGGGATAAGCTTGTAAAGCAAGCGATGACTGAAGATTATAGCTGGGGGAAATCTGCTCTTGCATACAAGAAATTGTATAAAAGTCTCATGGAATAACATTGAGGTGGTGAAAAAATGTTTACTCATGTTGAAAGCTTTAAATCCGCTTTTCTAGAAAAATTAGAAATGATGTATGGGAAAAGTTTCAAAGATTCTACAACTCGTGATCAGTATAATACGCTTGGTCATATGGTACG
>NZ_JBFUIN010000088.1:0-10563 GCF_056401855.1 Bacillus sp. P4_D3 | reverse complement strand
CATCGTATGTAACACCCAGTCCAACTGTTTGCTTTAAGTAATTTTCATTATCACTTAAAAAAGATGAAATCGGGATATTCACTTTTTTAGGCTTCGTCATAAAACCCACTCCTTTCCAAAATTAATTGAATCGCTTTTCTAGTAATAGGTGATCCTCTCTCCCATTCATCATTTCCGCACATCTTACCAATATCACCGACCCCCACAATGACAGGAACATTCAGACCATCTAAACAATAAATCGTATCCCCACTAATCCTGCCAACTTCACCATCTGGGAGTCCAAATTTATCAACGCCGTATTCTGTCAAATTCCCATTCCGATCTACACTTACATCTACACGCGCCCATTCCCAATGATGTGTATTAGATGCTACTGCTAAAATACCCAGTACATCAACTTGTTTATGTGTTGCGACATACTTTAACGCCTTTTCACCAGATCCTTCTCCTATAAATCCGCTGTCATCAAACATGACAAATACAGGGTCATATGGCGTTTGCATAATAAGCTCAACAACTTTCTTCCCTGTCAATTTGGTCGGATTACTTTGCGATGCCGAAATACACCTTCCCCCAAATTCCTTTGTTAACAGCTCAATTGTCCGCTTTGCATATTCATCTCCATCTGTGACCAAAACAACCCTTCGTCTCATTTGATTTATCCTTTCGGTTTACATATAAGTGCAACAAAAAATGAAAATAATATCGCTGCTGAAATCCCCGCAGACGTTAAACTAAACATACCGATTCCAATTCCTAAATATCCATGTTTTTCTGCCGCATGCATTGCCCCGTGCAATAGTGAGTGTCCAAAACTTGTAATAGGGACCGTTGCCCCAGCACCTGCAAATTTTATAAGCTTATCGTACAATCCGAATCCGTCTAAAATAGCTCCGGCGACTACAAAAGTTGCCATTAAATGTGCCGGTGTTAACTTTGCGAAATCCAGCAACACTTGTCCAATTACACAAATAGCTCCTCCTACAAGAAATGCGTATATAAAATCCACAATTCACTCTCCTTTAACGCTTTCAAACACAACACCATGCGCAATCGTTGGAATCGTTTCCTTCTGTTGCATCATCATGGGGCTTAATAGAGCTCCAGTTGCAACGACAAAAATTCGTTGTAAATTTCCTTTTTGCATTTCACGCAATAAATGGCCGTATGTTACAACAGCTGAACACGCACAACCACTGCCCCCTGCAAACACTTCTTCTTGATTTGAATTGTAAATCATTAATCCACAATCGTTGTATACATTCCCCAAATCATATCCTTCCTCAAGTAAAAGTTGTCTCGCAATTGGTGTCCCAACAGCTGATAAATCACCAGTAACAATAAGATCATAATCAGCTGCACTTCTTCTCAAATCTTCAAAATGCTGTTGAATTGTATGAGCAGCAGCTGGTGCCATCGCTGATCCCATGTCTAAAGGATTAGCAATTCCTAAATCTTGTACTTTGCCGATTGTTGCTGCTGTTATTTTAATTGCACTCTCCTCATTGCTAATTAATATTGACCCTGCTCCAGTAACAGTTGAGTTTGCTGTCCCTGGCTTTTGTCCTCCGTATTCTGTTGGGTAACGAAATTGTCTTTCAGCCGTCGCATTATGACTACTTACTGTAGCTAAAATACGATTCGCAAATCCACCATCTATAAAAGCGGATCCAACAGCCAAAGTTTCCATTGACGTCGCACAAGCGCTGAACATCCCTAAAAAAGGAATACCATACTCACGAGCAACGTAATTTGCTGTCACTGTTTGGTTTAATAAATCTCCCGCTAAAAAGAAATCAATTTGTGATTTTTTTATATTCCCTTTTTGCATCGCTTGTTGAATCGAGTCTGACATTAACCTTCGTTCAGCAAGTTCCCAGTTTTCCTCTCCGCAATGTAAGTCAGAATATGAAATATCAAAATCCTTTCCAAGAGGGCCTTCAGCTTCTTTCGGACCGACAGCAGTACCAGTTGCATTCACGAAGATATCATTTTGAAATACCCACGTTTGTTTTCCTGTCAATCTCATACCCACCCCTCCTTTAAGACATTAAAATTTGAAATGTATATCTTATTAGCCCGATAATGTATGCACCGACGACTCCAAATACAATGACACTTCCTGCAAGCTTAAACATGTTAGTAGCGATTCCTAGAACAACCCCTTCACTCCTATGTTCTAGCGCGGCACTCGCCATAGAATTCGCAAATCCAGTAACTGGTACTGCTGATCCCGCTCCAGAAAACTGCCCGATTTTATCATATACACCACACCCTGTTAAAATCGCTGATAGTAAAACAAGAGTTGCAACTGTAGGGTTTCCTGCCTCTTTCTCACTAAAGTGAAAGTAATGTATATAAAATTTCATCAACACTTCTCCCGCCGTACAAATGAGTCCACCAACAAGAAATGCCTTCACACAATTTATGAAATAGTTCGGTTTTGGATGGTACTCCTTCACTTTATTTATGTAATCGTCCTTCAATTTTCGTCCTGCCATATATATTGCCTCCTACTTTACGAAATAAATCCAGTGAAACAACGAGCCTATTACTTTCCCAAGTACAAGAGCAACCAGTAAAACAATAATTTTCCCCTCTACCCTTACTCGTTTCGCTAAAATAGGTAAAACGTTTAACACTTCCGTTAACGCCGCAGCCAGCATTCCAATGAATGTGCCACAAAATATCCCTAATATAACAAGCCAATATTGTGACGTGTGAAATGTAATATTTTTCAGACTACACCAAGCCCCTGTTAAAGTACCTGCAATGACCGCCCACTCAAAATATTGAATATGCTTTCCACTTCTCGTTAATTGAGCTAAACGAGGGATTATACCAAGTACAGCTAAAAACGCGACATATCCGCTACCTACTGCAATCCCTCCAGCTAAACCAATTAATACAACAAATGCACACTCAATCATCAGCAATCTGTTTCATATTATCCTTGTTTTCATGAACAATTACATATTGATCAAGCGACTGCTGATATTGAAACATCTCAACTTCTAACGGGCTCGGCTCTTCATTAATTCTCTTTTGAAATACATGATTAAAAAATAAGACCATACCTAATCCAAGACCTAATGAATAAGGAATTTGAAATAAAAGTGGTTGCGCCTTAAATTCTCCAGTAATCATGTAATATAACCGTTGGTGTACTTGTTGCATACTTACATCTTCATGGAAATAAATGATCGCAAGGGCCGCTCCAATGAAAAGTAACAACCATACAAGTCCGAAGAAAACCGGATGTACTTTCTTTTTTTCGTATATAATTTCAACAAGAGTTTCTCCAGAACCAAGTAAATTAATTTGTATGTGAGCCGCTTTTTGTTGAATAATCTCAATCACTTTCATAACATCAATTACAACATGTGTTTTATCATGCGCTGTTATTTTGTAGACTATCTCATTTTGTAACGACTCAACTACCAAAGAATCTCCGGCAAGTTGAGCAACATCGCTCAGCTTTACTTCATACGTAGAAGACACTTTTAAGCGATTGCGCATTTTAATATAAATCGTTTGTTCCAATTTTCATTCACCCCTTCACTCTTCCTCGTAGTTGTAGTATGGTTATTGGAATTTTTTCTAATACAATTTTTTCATAAAAAAACATCTGTACCGTTTCGGTACAGATGTTTTTCAGCTACGCCTTTTTCTTAAATAAATTTGCAATACTTAATGCAAGTCCTCCCCAAATGACTACCATACCTATAACCATCATCATAATCGCTGATCCGCTCATCATGAAACACCTCGGTACTTCCATTCTTTTTCCAGCTAGGCAGAGTCTGAATGTATTTGTGCATTCCATTTCTTCAGACTAATGACTAGTGCAACTATAAGAAACGCTGCCGCTATCGACCAACCATACGTTACAACAAAAAAAAATCGAATAGATAGCTATTCATCTATTCGATCTTTCATCTGTTTTAATATTTTCTTTTCAAGTCTTGAAACTTGTACTTGTGAAATGCCTATGCGCTCCGCTACTTCTGATTGGGTTTGGTCTTTATAATAGCGCAAATACACAATTAGCCTTTCTCGTTCATCCAATTCTCTAATTGCTTCTTTTAAAGCAATTTTATCAAACCATTTCGTTTCCGATTGATCTGCAATTTGATCTAAAATAGTAATTGGATCTCCATCGTTTTCATACACAGTTTCATGTATCGACGAAGGAGCACGACTCGCTTCTTGCGCCAGAACAACTTCTTCCGGCGTTAGTTCAAGAGCCTCTGCTACCTCATTAATCGTTGGAGCCCTTCCAAATTCCTTCGAAAGCTCGTCTCTCATCTTTCGGACTTTGTTTCCTGTTTCTTTTAAAGATCTACTTACTTTCACTGATCCATCGTCACGTAAAAATCGTTGTATTTCACCGATAATCATTGGAACTGCATATGTTGAAAATTTCACGTCGAAAGATAAATCAAATTTATCTACCGATTTTAAGAGTCCAATACATCCAATTTGAAATAAATCGTCTGGTTCGTATCCTCGATTAAGAAATCGCTGCACAACCGACCATACGAGACGCATATTACTTTGAACGATTGTATCTCTCGCTTGTTGATCTCCATCTTGACTCTTTTGAATTAACGCTTTTAGCTCGTGGTCCTTTAACTGAGGTTTCTTCTTCTCATTTCTGACCTCTATGTCCATTGGCTATTCTCCTTAATTGCATAGAGCGTTACTATTTGATAAGTATTTTGTCAAATGGATTGTTGTCCCGAAAGATTCGTTTGAAATAACTTCTACTTCATCCATAAAATTTTCCATGATAGTAAATCCCATTCCGGAACGCTCTAATTCAGGTTTAGTTGTAAAAAGGGGTTGTCTTGCTTCATCTAAGTTAAAGATACCAATCCCTTCATCTCGAATCGTGAGTTTCACCATCGCTTCTTCCAAAATCACTGAAATATAARCAACACCTTCTGCATTTCCTTCATACCCATGAATAATTGCATTTGTAACCGCTTCTGACACAACTGTTTTAATCTCTGTTAGTTCTTCCATCGTCGGGTCTAATTGCGCAATAAAAGCAGCTACCGTAACACGAGCGAATGATTCATTCTGACTTAACGCTGAAAATTGAAGGTTCATTTCATTTCTCATCTATGCCACCCCCAACGTCGCGAGCGCATGCGCTTCACTTTCTTCTAAACGAACAATTTTGAATAGACCTGACATTTCAAATAAACGTTTAACAGGCGGTGAAATTGCACAGACAACCATCTCTCCACCTAATCCCTTTACATGTTTATATCGGCCTAATATAACGCCTAAACCTGAACTATCCATAAATGTTAAGTTCTCTAGGCTCAAAACAATATGATGAACACCATGTGTCTCAATCATATCTGTTACTTTCGTTCGCAACTCTTCAGCAGTATGATGATCTAATTCACCCTCTAGCCTCACACATAAGACGTCACGTTTTACTTCTAAATGCATGGAAAGACTCACACGATTTCCTCCTTATGCTCAAACTTTATTCTTTAACATAAGATTTTCGTGATATAAAACCAGAATCCTTCCTACTGACAAAAGAAGAACTATTTCGCCATAAAGTGAAACCTTTCAGCAATTATCCCCGTAAATACGAACAGAAAAGCGGCAAAATTTTCACCGCTATTTTGATGTTGAAAACATCCCAAAGCTTCGTTTAAATAACTCCCACCAGCTAGCTGCATCAACATCTTCTTTCGCTACAATTGTTTGTTTTAATAAAACATCTTTATCTCTTTTAATAACAAGTGTGCCAAGTGCATCACCTTTTTTAATCGGTGCCTTCACTTTCTTTTCAGCAATCACTTCTTGTTTAACTTTGTCCATATTTTCGCCCTTCTTCATAAGAAGAGACACATTGTCTGACGCAACTAAATCTACTTTTTCTTCCTTACCTTTTCCTACTTGTACAGTCTTAATTTTTTCGCCACGTGTATACAATTTTTTTGTCATATATTGACCAAATGCATAGTCAAGTRGCTTCGTTACTTGATTGTTCCGTTCTTTTGATGTAGGTGCTCCCATTACAACTGAAATAACACGCATACCATTTTTTTCAGCTGATGCTGTTAAACAATATTTCGCTTCTGTCGTAAAGCCTGTTTTCACTCCATCTACTCCAGGATAAAAACGTACTAGCTTATTCGTATTAACAAGCCAAAACTTCTTATCCGTATTTTCACGTAAATAGTCTTCATATTTACCTGTGTATTTTCGAATAAGTGGATACTTCATCAACTCTTTCGCCATAATAGCCATATCATTCGCTGTGGAATAATGATCTTTCGCCGGGAGACCTGTCGGATTTTGAAAATGTGTATTTTTCAGTCCTAAATCTTTCGCTTTTTTGTTCATCATATTTACGAATCCTTCTTCTGAACCAGCGATATGCTCGGCCACTGCAACAGATGCATCATTTCCAGATGCAATTGCAATGCCCTTTAACATTTCATTTACAGTCATTTCTTCCCCAGGTTCTAGAAAGATTTGTGATCCGCCCATTGAAGCTGCGTGTTCACTCGCTCTCACTTTATCTGTCAGTTTTAATTTTCCTTTTTCAACTTGTTCCATAATTAAAAGCATTGTCATAATCTTTGTCATACTAGCAGGTGGTAACTTTTCATTCGGATTTTTATCAAACAAAACTTTACCTGTATCTTGCTCAATTACGATCGCTGACGACGCTTGTTCCGCTAACTTCGGCGCGGTCTCTTCTGTTTTCTCCTGCTTCGTTTTCTCAGATTGTGCAAAACTAACTGAAGTACCAGAAAGCAATAACATGAAACAAACAAGTATTCCAAAAACTCGCTTCATGACTAACCCTCCATTCTATATCAAACCTATTTTTTCCAATTTACTCATTTTTAATACCATATTTTTCTATTATTTTCATTTGACAAATAAAGTAATTGCCGATATTGTATTAAGTGTATTACACGTAGTAGTACACTTAATACTCGCCAGGAAGGAGACATTGCTCTTGCATATTCAACTTGATCCAAGAAGCAACACTCCGATATGGGAACAAATTGTTCAAAATATAAAAGAGCTCGTACTAAAAAACATGTTAGCTCCAAGTGATAAGCTTCCTTCTGTACGCGAGCTTGCTTCTTTGCTCGTTATAAATCCAAATACAGTAAGTAAAGCTTATCAAGAATTAGAGCGACAAGGGATTATTGAAACATTACGAGGAAAAGGAACATTTGTAGCCCAATCGATTACCCCAACATTAGACGAAAGGAAAATCGCTATGGTTGAAAAGCAATTTCATCAATTATTACTAGAAGCCTCTTATCTTGGGATTACGAAAGATAAAATTCACGATTGGATAGATTCATACTATAAAGAGATTGGAGGAAATACGGATGCTGAAAGTGACAAACTTGAAGAAAACAATTGATAACCAAACGATTTTAGACGATGTTTCTTTCACATTACAAAAAGGTAGTATCGTCGGATTGCTCGGAAGAAACGGTGCGGGGAAAACAACTTTATTACGAACGATGGTCGGCATTTTAGACCCAGATGCAGGAACTGTTACATATGAGGATACGGATGTTCATAAGCATCCTGAAATTAAACAAAAGGTTGTATACGTTCCAGACTCTACTAACATACTAAACGGTTATACAGTGAAAGAAATCGTTAAGTTTTATAAAGCAGTTTATACAGCATTTGATGAACAATATTTTTATGAGATATTAGAACGTTTTAATTTACCAAACAAACGTATTCGTAGTTACTCAAAAGGGATGAAAGCACTGCTTGCGATCATTTTAGCTTTCGCTGCAAAAGCAGAATATATCATTTTAGATGAACCGACAAACGGACTTGATCCTATCGTTAAAAGACAGATTCTACAATTTCTCGTTGAAGAAGTAGCAGAAAAAGAAATTACAATTTTCATCTCCACTCACCATTTAGATGAAGTTGAAAAAATTGCCGATACAATCATTATTTTAAAAGAACATACCGTAGATTCTATTACATCACTAGATGATGCAAAATCACAATTTGCTAAAGTCCAAGTTGCTTACGAACGATCACTACCTCAAAAACTAGAAAACTTAAGCAATATTAAAATATTAAATCAAACAGGAAAAGTATATACAATCTTAATTGAGGGAAATGTGGCTACAACACTGGAGAAGTTCTATAAAGAGCAACCAATACTCATTGAAGAATTATCAATGTCACTTGAAGATGTCTTCGTTACGACACTTGAGGGGGATGGGTATGTTTCATAAGGCGTTATGGATGTGGAATTGGAAGCGCGGGAAATATGCTGTGTTACTGTTTTTCTTTAGTTCGCTTTACTTGCTATCTTTTGGCTACTATAGAAGTGCTCAGAGACAACTTGCTGAGTATTACGAATTACAAGAAAAAGGAAAACACTATTATTATTTTTATTCCTTTTCTCCAGGGGAAGGCAATAGTGTTTGGTTAACTGTTCTTATCATCGCTTTAGCCTGCTTATTGATAGGATGGGAGCGTAGTAACCAGTCTAATAGCACACTTATGGCAATGCCTTTTAATAGAAAAGATATTTTCTTAACTAAATGGGCTTTCGGTTCATTTTGTATTGTAGGTTCATTACTTATAAACTGGATTCTTATGTACGCTATTTATAGAACAACCATTCATTTTGATTATCAATCATTTAGTCCATTTCACCGATACTTTCTTTATGCGATTGTTTCTTATGTTGCAGTATATACAGCCGCACTATGCATCGGTACTTTTACCGGAAGCGTTGTTTCGCAGATTGTTTTTTGTATTCCGTGGCTACTAATGGGACTTACATTTATTCCACTAGTGTACACTTTTACGATAAACCATTTAGAGGCTACCGATACTAAAGATTATAAGCTATATGAACAACTTTATGAAATCAATCAAAAAACAAATGTGGTCGCACCAATATATAATTTCACGCTTTATTACGAGTATGATCCTGAATTACGTAAAAAAGAAAATGCCCCAACTACTTTAAGAGACCCAGCATCTTATACGTATTATTCAGCTAAATCAATGTTAGTCCCTATTTTGTATACAATACTTTACTTACTCCTTGGCACATACTTATATACACGATCACCTAATGAAAACACTCAAAAGATATTTATTTTCCAAAATCATTTACGAATGTGGATATGGGGGGCAACCATTTACTTTGCATTACTAGGTGGCTATAAAATAACTCAATTTAGTTTCCTATTAAACTACTATATCGGTTTGTTTCTCGCTGGAATCATTACTTATGTTGTATTATCACGCCTAACAAATTATAAAGTTTTTTAAAGGAGAGATCCTATGTTTCAAAAAGCACTATGGCTAAGAACGTATCAACAAAGTAAATATGTTGTATGGCTATTTTGGCTCATCAGCTTCTATACTTTGTCGTATAAATACTATATGACTTCTATTGAACAACAACACTTTCTAAATATGAATAAAAAATGGAAATCTATATATCATTACAACTTTGATTTATCACTTATGGACTCTGTCATATTTCAAGGTGGTGTACTTATCGTTCTGGCCTGCACATTAATCGGCTTGGAAAGACAAAATAACTCTAGTGACTTGTTATGGTCTATGCCCTTTAAACGTTCACACCTTTATATAACAAAATGGTTGTTTGGAATTTGTAATATCGTTGCGATTGTCCTTTTAAACTGGGGACTATTTGCTATTATGAAAAAGTTGACTTTTCATAATAAATATCAAGTATTTTCCCCATTTCATAGTTACTTTATATACATGTTAATTGTATTAATCGCTATTTATACACTTGCCTTATGCATAGGAACAATCGCTGGGAATGTTATATCGCAAGGATTTCTCACTGCAGCTATATTAATATTCCCAGTGTTACTCCCATCACTTATTGCAGGAGTCATTGCTGTTCACTCGAATACTGAATTTCATAAAGACAATGGCAATATACAACGTCTTATGGAAAACATACGTATTTCTGGTCCAGCAGAAGAGTTTTATATTCACTTTAATTATGATCCACAAAGCGCTTATACCGATCGAAATGGAGTGAGGCATAACGAACCGAACTTTACAAAAATCCCTCCAGCAAAAACATTGATTGGACCTATTGCACATATCATCATTTTATTACCGCTTGGTATATATTTATATGTTCGTTCAGTGAATGAACGAAATGGTAACTACCTATTATATCCAAGATTACAAAAGTTAGTTATGGCTTGTGCGATTTTCTTTGGTGGGATCGCTGGAGGTTTAATGCTAAGTCGCGCGCAGTCATTGTCCAGCTTTTACATCGGATTTTTGATAACTAGTTTAATTACGTATTTCTTCCTAGCTAAAATATTAAAATGGAAAGTCTCTTGGAATTTCAAATAAAATAACCTCCTCGCCTAGAGGAGGTTATTTCACATTCTCTCTTCTTTTCCCATACTCCTTTTCTTGCTTTGTTCCAAAGCCGTCACCATTTGCCACGATTTGATCTGTTGGCGCAACTATACTTTCAGCAATTCTCCATTCTCCTCCTTGTTGAATAAATAC
>NZ_JBFUIN010000087.1:0-10652 GCF_056401855.1 Bacillus sp. P4_D3 | reverse complement strand
GATGTAAAACTGGCGGCACTATGCTTACTTATCATCCCAATTTTAATTGTTTGGGCGATTATGTATAGAAAGTATGCGTCTGTATACAATCATAAAATGCGTTCGCGTTTATCGGATATTAACGGAACAGTGAATGAATCGATTCAAGGGATGCCAATTATTCAAGCATTTCGTCAAGAACATGAAACGAAGAAGGAATTTGAAGAACTCAATGGTGATTATTTTAAATATCAAAATAAAATTTTAAATTTAAATGCAGCAACTTCGCATAATTTAGTGTCTGTATTAAGAAACATCGCTTTTACAGGTGTAATTTGGTATTTCGGTGGTGCTTCATTAAGCGCTTCGGGCATCGTTTCACTCGGGATACTATATGCTTTCGTCGATTATTTAACGAGATTATTCTCGCCAATTACGAATATGGTGAACCAACTTGCTAACTTAGAGCAATCGCGTGTTGCATCAGAGCGTGTCTTCGAATTGCTAGAGGAAAAAGGAGAGGCAGTAGAAGAAGAACGTATTCCTCGCTTAACCGGAAATGTGAAATTCGATAATGTTTCGTTTTCTTACAATGGAAAAGATGAAGTGTTAAAAAATATTTCTTTTGAAGCGAAACAAGGGGAGACAGTGGCACTTGTCGGCCATACTGGATCAGGAAAAAGTTCCATTATGAATGTGCTCTTTCAGTTTTATGAATTTCAAAAAGGGAAGCTTACGATTGATGGTCACGATGTAACAGAGATGCCGAAACAAGCAACGCGTGAACATATGGGAATTGTATTGCAAGATCCGTTTTTATTTAGCGGGACAGTGGCATCCAATGTAAGCTTAGAAAATGAAAAAATTTCAAAAGATCGCATTGTAAAGGCATTACGTGATGTTGGTGCTGAAAGGTTTGCAAACAACATAGATGAAAAAATTACGGAGAAAGGAAGTACACTTTCAACCGGAGAACGTCAGCTTATATCGTTTGCTAGGGCACTTGCTTTTGATCCGGCGATTTTAATTTTAGATGAAGCGACTTCCAGCATTGATACTGAAACAGAAGCGATGATTCAACAAGCGCTAGAAGTTGTGAAGAAAGGACGAACGACGTTTATTATCGCTCATCGCCTTTCAACAATTAAGAGCGCTGATCAAATTATTGTGCTTGATAGAGGAACGATTTTGGAAAAAGGATCGCATGATGAATTAATGAAAAAGCGTGGGCGCTATTACGATATGTATAAAACGCAAATGGAAGGGAACCAGAGCGCTTAATTTTTAGAAGAACTTGCGATTTTCGCAAGTTCTTTTTTGATTGGATTGTCCGCTCAGAAGTTAATATATTTCACCGGCAGAAAAACTTATAAATAAGTAAGTATTGTTTTACCTTTTTCTTTATAAATGCTATATTAAAAAATGTTACTTATTTTTTGTATGTAGCAGTATTTTACCATTTTGTTTGATTATGAAGAAAAAGGATAAACTAAATAAGAACATTTTTATTGAAAAATTGTTCGAAATTGCATACAATCAATATAGTTTTTAAATTCCTATCAGAATACTTGGAGGACTACTATCATGAAAAAATTATTTTCAGTGCTTGCAGTAACTACATTAGCGATTGGGATTGTAGCGGGTTGCGGCAAAGAAGAGAAAAAAGATACAGCTAGTCAAGATGCGTTACAGAAGATAAAACAAAGCGGTGAGCTTGTAATTGGTACAGAAGGTACATATCCACCATTTACGTTCCACGATTCAAAGGATAAATTAACTGGATTTGACGTTGAATTAGCAGAAGAAGTTGCAAAACGTTTAGGTGTAAAACCTGTATTTAAAGAAACACAATGGGATAGTTTACTTGCAGGAGTAGATGCAAAACGTTTCGATATGGTTGCGAACGAAGTTGGTATTCGTGAAGATCGCCAAAAGAAATATGACTTCTCTAGTCCATATATTTCTTCTTCAGCAGCATTAGTTATCGCAAAAGATAAAGACAAGCCTGCTACATTTGCTGATGTAAAAGGATTAAAAGGAGCACAATCTTTAACGAGTAACTACGCAGATATCGCTAAGAAAAACGGTGCGAACATCGAGGGTGTAGAAGGATTTAGCCAAGCTGCAGAATTATTAAGTTCTGGCCGCGTTGATTTCACAATCAATGATAAATTATCAGTATTAAACTATTTAGAAACGAAAAAAGATGCAAAAATTAAAATTGTAGATACAGAAAAAGAAGCATCACAAAGTGGTTTTCTATTCCGCAAAGGTAGCGACAAGCTTGTACAAGAAGTAAATAAAGCGTTAGAAGATATGAAAAAAGATGKTACGTACGATAAAATAACGAAAAAATGGTTCGGTGAAAATGTTTCTAAGTAGTGCAGTGGTCTCAGATCGATTGTCTACATGGATAGATATTATGCAGACTTCCTTCTCGCCTATGCTGAAGGAAGCTGTCTTTACGACAATTCCGTTAACGCTTATTACATTTATTATCGGTATTATACTTGCGACGTTAACAGCGCTCGCGCGTATTTCAGGTAGTCGTATTTTACAATGGATTGCTCGTATCTATGTATCTATCATTCGCGGAACGCCACTTCTTGTACAGTTATTTATTATTTTCTATGGTCTTCCAACTCTTAATATTGAGGTTGAGCCATATACAGCAGCAATTGTTGGTTTTTCATTAAATGTCGGTGCATATGCATCTGAAATTATTCGTGCTTCTATTCTTTCTATTCCGAAAGGACAGTGGGAAGCAGCTTATACAATTGGGATGACATATCCGCAAGCATTAAAACGTGTTATTTTACCGCAAGCAACGCGTGTATCTATTCCGCCGCTTTCGAATACATTTATTAGCTTATTGAAGGATACGTCATTAGCGTCGTTAATTTTAGTAACAGAAATGTTCCGAAAAGCGCAGGAAATCGCGGCAATGAACTATGAGTTTTTAATTGTTTATTTCGAAGCAGGTCTAATTTATTGGGTAATTTGCTTCTTATTATCTATCGTGCAACAAATATTAGAAAAACGTTCAGAACGTTATACTCTAAAATAACCCTTTCATAAAAGGAGTTTTTGTTTTTATGATTTCAATTCAACATTTACAAAAAAGTTTCGGAGATAATACCGTACTAAAACATATAGACTTATCAGTTGAGAAGGGCGAAGTTGTTGTTATTATCGGGCCATCTGGATCTGGTAAAACGACATTCTTACGTTGCCTCAACGTGTTAGAAACGCCGAACGCTGGTAGCATTCGCATCGGTAATAAAGAGCTCGATTTCTCTCAAAAAGTATCGAAGAAAGATATTGTAAATCTTCGTACGCAAACAGGTATGGTATTCCAACACCATAATCTATTTCCTCATTTAACAGCAATTCACAATGTAATGGAAGGGCTCGTTACAGTGAAAAAGATGGGGAAAGAAGAGGCGAAGAAAAAAGCAAACTATTTCCTTGAAAAAGTTGGTCTTGCGGATAAAGTAGACTTATATCCGTTCCAATTATCAGGTGGACAACAACAGCGCGTTGGAATCGCTCGTGCGCTTGCGATGGAGCCGGAAGTTTTACTATTTGATGAGCCAACGTCAGCACTTGATCCTGAGCTAGTTCAAGAAGTTTTAAAGGTTATGAAAGAACTTGCTAAAGAAGGAATGACGATGGTCATTGTAACGCATGAAATGCGCTTTGCTCATCAAATTGCGAACCGTGTTATTTTCATGGATGGCGGTGTCGTTGTCGAACAGGGTACACCGGAAGATGTATTTACAAATCCAAAAGAAGAACGAACGAAGAAGTTTTTACAAATGTTGCAGTAAATTAAGGAAGGTCTCAAGGCATATGCCTTGAGACCTTTTTGCCATATATATTTATTTTTGGAATCCGCCAAGACTTTGCTCAGCCATTGCAACTAAACGTTTTGTAATTTCTCCACCAACAGAACCGTTAGCGCGAGCCGTAGAATCTGCTCCTAATTGTACACCAAATTCTTGAGCGATTTCGTACTTCATTTGATCGATTGCTGCTGTTGCACCTGGTACTACTAATTGATTGTAAGAACTTTGGTTTGCCATAGGAATATATCCTCCTTAGAGTTATAAAAGTTTTTTTGGTTGGACTAGCTGGAGTTGAACCAGATTATCGCCCCGTTGGCGCTAATCCATCGGTAATTAAGTTTGTACTCATAGTATGGATGTTACCTAGAAAGATATACAAAATAATAATTTGTAAATTTTGTAAAAAATATTTCATCATTTCGTAAATTATGAAATAAGAGTAATCGTTGTATTTTTAAGAAAGAAGGCTAAACTAAGAGCGAAATCATATGCGTTTTTTCATTGTATAACCAGCTTGGCTTACTTAACTTATGATTTGTTAAAGTGAGAAAAATTCCAGCTTAGTAAAATGAAAACTAAATCGGTAGCAACTGTATAGTTTTGTTTTAGCCCGGTATGGGGCAGAAAAAGGAACTAACCGCGTCTACGCAAGGCTAGATGCTCTCTCCAATCTAAAAAAGAGAGGCTTTTAAACGAAAATATAATTAAAGTGAGAAAAATTCCAGCTTAGTAATATAACACCTAAAAAGGCATCAGCTGCATAGTTCTGTTTTAACCCGGGATGGGGCAAGAAAAAGGAACTAACCGCTCCTATGCAAGGCTAGATGCTCTCTTTAACCTAAAAAAAGAGGCTTTTTAATTGTTTTTAAACGATAACGTATGGAGGAATAACGATGGGAATTTGCCCGCTTTGCAACGCGCTAGAATCACAAACATATTCTTGTCAAAATTGCCAAGGAATACTCCAAGATTATGGGAAAGCTGTAGATTACATAGATGATTACAGTGCATATATGGATCAGGAATTATTAAGTGCGGTAGACGGTTTAACACATAATAATTCAAATGAGTGCTGCAATCATATTTTTTATTGCGGAGTATGTAATGTGGAAACGGAAGTTGTAGTGAAGTTTGTATAAATAGAAAACTTCCACCTTATGAATGAGGTGGAAGTTTTTGTTTTTGTATTTGTGAGTTAATCATAGGGGACGGGATATTTCCGGTGTCAGGTGCAGTATTCGATTGGATTTGAGATGTTTTTTCTTTCGGACCGCACAAAGAATGTTCAGTTAAATAGATGGCATATTCATAAAATAATTGGCGCGTAAGTTCACTTTGTTCTTTTAACCTTTCATCTTGGAATACAGTTCGCCCCGGTTTAGAATTTGCTTCAAATAGCCACGGATTTTCCGCGGTGTCTAAACCAATGTCAAAACCAATTTCTCCAATGTTCCCGGTTACTTGTTGGTCGAGTGCATAACTGATTTGTAAGGCTGTTTGTTTTAGTTTATTTTCAATTTGGACTTGCTTTGTTGAATCAGGAAACAGTTCCTGAAGTAATTTCGTATCACCACCGCTATTTACATGAGTTGTTAAGCTACCTTTGCCGGCGATTTTTGCGACGATTGCACTGACGACCCAATTACCAAAATGATTCTTATTTGTATGAATGCGAAAATCGACGGGTTGCCCTTCGAAGCGGAGCAGTGAGATACCTTGTTGTACGATAAACTTTTTTAAATCATGTCCTTTTAACACATGGTTAAGAAGTGCTTCTAATGATTGATACTTTCTTAGTTTATTTTGTTCATTTTCACGATAACGACAATAGTAGCAATTATCAGTTTGAGAATAGAGTATTTGATGAATATTTCTTCCGAAGCTACCGTGTATTGGTTTCATATAAATGTACTTATACGTACCGAGAAGTCGTTCTACTTGTTCAAAATGTTGAAATACTTCTGTATTTGGTAAGAATGGTTTAATTGAATCTTCTTTTATTAAAAGTTGATGCACTTCCCATTTGTTGAAAAATCCTGGATTAAACCATGGAATCGCATAGTCGCTTTCTAATCGTTTTTTTGCTCTTACGATAGGTTTGTAATTTTCTGCTTGCCGATTTGGTAAACGGTCGTAAATGACATTTGGTAAAGGGACTTTGTTTTTTACCCATTTGCTTTCTTGAAAGAAGTACCCTTCAATTGTTTCCTCTTCCCAGTTTATATGTTGAATGCCAAAGACAAATACAAAGGGCTGCAATGTGAATGGTGGTGTTAGTAACTCGCCGAGAGAGATGGAACGATTCCCTAAAGGAGAATTAGAATCATCGTTAAAGCCAGTTGTGAAAATCCCGATTAATGGACCGAAAACAATGGTTTGATTTTGTATGAAGGCATGGATTGTTGCTGAATGCGGTAGTAAAAGTTTAGCTGCAATTTGTTCTCCAATAATGATTTCTCGAGTGAATGAATAATGAATTTTAATACTCTCACATGTAATATAACGTAAGCCAAAGGAAAGGGATGTAATTGGTGGTGTAATAGAAAAAACGTAAGGTAAAGTAATACTATTTGGATTCTCATCTGAAATACTTAATGTATATATGTGCTCTTTCAACGGGGATTTCCTCCTTTCGTTATGGTGTAAATCGGCTAAACTTTAATGGACCATGAAAAATTTGTTCAGCGAGTTCGTCGTTGTACCTAGTATAAACTTCGTAAGACGGCATCGTATTGACGTACATAAGCCAAATGGCACCTTTTTGATCCATAATGGTAGAAAGCTCTAATTCAAATAATGACGAATAGGACTGATCGAGTGTTTTAAACACTTCATTTACAACATCATGTAAGGCATCTTTCAATAATTGAACACCAGTTGAAGAAAGCAAATATTTAATTTTGGAAAATGGATGTAACATGGACCGCTCTGTTACTGAAAGTAAAAATTGCGCTGGGAATGAAGACTTTTGTATGAATTGACCAAGTACTTCCCAATTCTGTTCTTTGTTTTTTTGCATAATGGTTCGAATATGAATTGGATATGATAGTTGATTTGGAGGTTGTAACATTGGATGGATCATATAATGGGATGAGTGTACGTTCGATTTGCACCATGATATAAATTCATCTGTCCGTTTGAACTTAGTAGAAGTACAATGCTGTTCATTTATTGTATCGATATGAAATGTTTTATGTTTGTAAGTGACTCGATATAAATTTTCATTAGAGTGTATATTGATAGGACGTATAACAATATCTCTTGTTTCTAGTAGTAATTTGAAAATTCCTTGGACCGTTCCTTTTTTTATTTTTGGAATGTAAGGAGAAAGACGTTTATTAGTAAGAAAAAGATTGTGTAAATCACTTGGATTAATAAGAGTGTTATTTAAAAAAGTAGTCGAGGAACGTTTGCGTAATGAATGAATAATCGATTTTGCTTGTTGGAAYGCTTTATCCTCCTTGAAATGACAGCGATCATATATATATGAAGGAATGGGAAAGGTTTGATCTATCCAATTTCCTGTATCTGTATCGTAAATAAGACCAGAAACAAGATCTGTCTTTGAATCAATGCTAAACGGTGTGAATTGGGCAACGACGTTATGATAAAGACGAGCTCGCTTAGCGATTTCGGTGTAATACATTTGCTCGTGATGAAATTTAGAAGTTAAAAGACCAAGAACCAACGAAACCCCTCCTTTATTAACAGGATGTTTGCATAATAGGCGAAGCTATATATTGCAAATACATTTTTATACCATTATACTTTTGTCCGTATGATGATATGCTATAGTTTTGGAGAAGTGAAAGGTTGATTATGATGAATATATGGTTGAATATGCTAACAACGACAGGACTCGGGGCGATTATTGGAGGGTACACGAATCATTTAGCAATAAAAATGTTATTCCGTCCTCATCGTCCTATTTATATTGGGAAGTTTCAAGTTCCATTTACGCCAGGGTTAATTCCGAAGCGTCGTGATGAGCTTGCTGTTCAATTAGGGAAAATGGTTGTAGAACATTTGTTAACACCAGAAGGAATCGGAAAGAAATTAACAAATGAAGAGTTTCAAGCCAGTTTAATTCGCTGGGCACAAGTGGAAGTTGATAAAGTAATTACGAATGAACAGTCGTTACGGGATATGTTAGAAAAATGGAATTTAGAACATGTAGAAGAAGAGGCGATTCAAAAAATTGAACATGTTATTACAGAAAAAATTCATGCATTTTTAGCAGAGTACTATACATATACATGGGAACAGGCTTTACCTCATTCTGTTCATGAAAAAATAGAGAATACGATTCCGAATGTAGCATCTTTTATTTTGAAAAGAGGAATTCGCTTTTTTGAAAGTGAAGAAGGAAAGGCACGCCTTTCAAAAATGATTGATGACTTTTTCGCTTCTCGCGGGACACTACTTAATTTAGTCGGTATGTTTTTAGGGAATGTAAGTTTAGTGGATCGTGTGCAGCCGGAAGTGATTAAGTTTTTAGGACAAGATGGAACAGAGCGGCTGTTAACTGATGTATTGCAAAAAGAGTGGGAAAAGTTAAAAGGAAGAGGCGTACAAGAATTAGAAACGTTTGTAGAGAAAGAAATGATTGTGAGCTCTATATTGTCAGCTGTTAAAGTAGAGGAAACGGTGAGTAAATTTTTAAACCAATCTGTGCAGAAAGTATGTGAACCAGTTCGAGAAACAATCGTTGAAAAAGTGCTTCCTAGCGCAGTAGAGAAAGGCTTGAAGTGGGGAACAGAAAATGTAGCGAGCATACTAAACAATCTACAGCTTGCGGAAATTGTCCAGCAAGAAGTATCTACATTTTCAACAGAGAGACTAGAAGATCTCGTATTGTCCATTACAAAAAATGAGTTGAAAATGATTACGTATTTAGGTGCATTATTAGGCGGAATGATTGGACTCGTACAAGGGTTGTTACTTCTGTTCCTTAGGTAATAAAAGCGAATACATAGAAATAAAGTGAAATTTCTTCACATCTCTTGCATAGTTTGATATGGTAAGAAGAGGTGCCTATGTAAAGGCACGTAAAAGGCAGTGCGAGCGAAAAGCGCTAGCCTTCTAAAGGAGGAAAAATAAAATGACAAAAAACATTCATGATGTTGCATATGAATTACAAAAAGCAATCGCTGAAAACGAAGATTTCCAAACATTAAAAGCAAGCTACGCAGCAGTACAAGGAGATGCAGAGTCAAAGAACTTATTCGAAGAGTTCCGCACGATGCAACTTGGCTTACAACAAAAGATGATGCAAGGTCAAGAAATCACTGAAGAAGACAACCAAAAAGCACAAGAAGTTGTAGCTCGCATTCAACAAGATGCTAAAATCACAAAGTTAATGGAAACTGAGCAACGTTTAAACATCGTTATCACTGACGTTAACAAAATCATTATGCAGCCACTTGAAGAATTATATAGCGCGCAACAAGCGTAATGATAGAAGACGCTCCTAGTATGGGGGCGTTTTTTTTGTGTAGGAAATTTGATAGTCCTTCCACAAAAAAATCCCCGTCGAAATAGCCATTTGTTAGTGACTATTTTGACGGGAATATATGATGTATCTTTCAATTTCTCTTTTACATATATAATTACTTGTTGAAATACTCAGTTCTAATATTTTTTTCTTTCAAAAACTTTTCAATTTCTTTTTGCTTCCTACCATTAACTTTCTCAAAGCGTTTTGTAAAAGAAAAATCAGTTTTGAATAAGTTACCATCTTGCGCGATTTTGTCTAATTCGTGCTCTAGTTCTACTGAAAGTGCCGTAGATGCTGAAATGAATTCATACATTTCTTTCGAAGGTTTTTTGTAATCATCAGGGATCGTATTGTTACTAATAAAATCATGGAAATTCGCATCATTTTGTTGCGCTAAATCTACTAGTTGCTTTAATTTCTCTCGGTCGGATTCCGTGACATTCTCGTCAGACATAGATGATGAAAGTGGAACGATGTTTTCGTCTAACTCTCCGCTATAATTTAAATACGTCTTTATATTTTGTTTCATTTCGTCTTCGTTAATCGTTTCATTCTTTTTTGAGGAAGTGAATATAGTTTCTGGAATTTTTATCGTTACATCTTTAATAGATTGCACATCGTTTTCTTCCTTAGGTTGTGCACTGTTTGAACAAGCTGATAGAAATAAAATTGTAAGTAACATGAGTAGATATAAAGTATACTTCTTCATTTTAATCTCCTTTTATATTCATTATTATCTTTGTAAAATAGCTATATTCCATTTCAAATACTTTACTAAAGTTGCGTATAGATGTTTTACCATTTGGTAAGATATGACGGATATGAGTAAACCGCTGCAAAAAGCGATGAACACATTATAAACATCGGAATAACTGATTTGATGAAACCCTTTAAAAAATCCTAACCCTATTAATAAAATAGGTGAAATGATTAATAGTGGAGTGGCAATGATAAGTGCCAGAAGAATCGGTAATAAAAAGAGTAGTACGAAAAAGGCGATAATGATACATGTAAAGTTTAAAACACTTAAGCTCATAACAGAAAATAGTGCGGTGATCATATTTTTGAAGCTGCGTTTATTGTCAGCATTGCTTATTGCATATGAAACATTAAGTTCTTTAGCGATAGTTTTAGGGTTTCCTAGTTTTTTAGAAATTTCTTCTTCAGATTTACCATCCTGTTTACCACTAATAAAATGAGTTTCGTATTCCGAGATAATATCTTTTTTTTCTACATTAGGCATATTCCGCAGGGAAGAACTAAGTTGTTCCAAAAATTCACTTTTGTTCATAACAATCACTTTCCTTTATAAAATGATGAATTACAGC
>NZ_JBFUIN010000086.1:0-10660 GCF_056401855.1 Bacillus sp. P4_D3 | reverse complement strand
GTTATTTTGTTTGTACCAGTACATACTTTTGCGGAAGAAAAAAGGGAATGGCGAGATGAAGTTATATATTCCATTATGATTGATCGCTTCAATAACGGAGAACCGAAAAATGACAAACAGTTAGACGTTGGTAATTTAGAAGGGTATCAGGGCGGAGATATAAGAGGGATTATAAAAAGATTGGACTACATAAAAGAAATGGGATTTACTACTATTATGCTTTCTCCGCTTTTTGAAAGTGAAAAGTATGATGGATTAGGCGTTCGAAACTTTCGAAAAGTAAATGAACATTTCGGAACAGAAAATGATGTGAAAGAACTTGTAAATGAGGCTCACAAAAAAGGAATGAAAGTTGTCTTTCAATTTCCGTATGAAGAAAATGAACAACAATTAATAGACTCGATGAAATGGTGGATAAAAGAAGTCGATTTAGACGGAAGTTATGTRATACATAGTGAAAAAAAGCCACGTGCTTTTTGGGATGAAGTGCAAAAGGATTTGCAGAAGGTAAAGAAAGATTTTCACATTATGACAAAGGAAGATAATGATTACTATAAAAAAATAGTAGAGTCATTTTCAAAAGCAGATATGTCTGTGAAACCGTTATATGATGTGAGCGGAAAAGAAGAGGAATTCGCTACGTTTTTAGATAATCAAGAAACAAAGCGATTTGCGCGTATTGCAAAAGAAAACATGTATTACCCGCCGTCTCGTTTAAAACTAGCGATCACTTACTTATTAACATCCCCGGGGATACCGAATTTTTATTACGGAACTGAAATCGCATTAGATGGGGGGGATGCTCCAGATAATAGACGATTAATGGATTTTAAATCGGATGAAAAGTTTATGCAGCACATAACGAAGCTAGGTGAACTTAGACAAACGAGACCATCTTTACGACGTGGTACGTTTGAACTTCTATATGATAAAGATGGAATGAGTATATTAAAACGAAAGTATAAAGATGAAGTAACACTAGTAGCGATTAATAATACGAAAGAAACGCAAAAGGTTTCCTTACCTGTAAGTACAATTGGTGAAAAACAAGAGTTAAGAGGATTGTTAGAAGACGAAATTATAAGAGAAGAAAACGGAAAATTTTATCTTGTTTTAAAGCGCGAAGAGTCGAATGTGTATAAAGTTAGCGAAGAAACAGGTGTGAATTGGTTATTTATCTCCTTAATAGTCGGTGTGAACGTATTATTTATTGCTTTTTTAATTGCGGTTAAAAAGAAACGGAAATGAGTAACTCTTCTTTTGGATAGTCTGTTTACAGTTCAAGATGAGGTGAGATATTTGAGGAGAAAGAAGTTGTTCGCTCTATGTTTTTGTCTTCTTATCGTATTCGTAAGTTTGTATTTTTGGGCCAACGGTGACGATGGGGAATTTGTTCAGTGGGGCGATAGTGTTCATTCTGTCGATACAGCGGTTCTTAAGAGAAATAATATTAAATACAAAATTGAAAATGATAAAGTGTATATTCCAGAAAAATCATTTGATAAAGCAATATATTGTTGCTCGTAATAAGTAGAAAACCTCCTCTGAATAGAGGAGGTTTCTTTTTAGCGGTAGTTAATGAACTGTACGTCGATTGGCAAGTCAACGCTGCGAACGGCTGCGATTACTGCTTGTAAGTCATCACGGCTTTTCGCTGTTACGCGTACTTGGTCATCTTGAACTTGTGTTTTCACTTTTAATTTCATTTCTTTAATGATGTTGTTGATTTTTTTCGCGTTATCTTTATCGATACCTTGTTGCAGAGTTGCACGTTGGCGAACAGTGTTACCAGATGCAGTTTCAACTTTTCCGTAGTCCAAGTTTTTAATTGGAACGTTACGTTTTACAAGTTTAGAAATTAGAACATCTTTTACTTGGTCTAATTTGAACTCGTCATCAGAAGTTAAAACAAGTACTTCTTTTTCTAATTTAATATCACTTTTACTACCTTTAAAGTCATATCGGTTTTGGATTTCCTTTAATGCGATGTTAATTGCGTTTGTTACTTCAGGTAATTCTACTTTCGAAACGATGTCAAAAGAACTCTCTTTTGCCATAGTTAGCACCTCCAAATAAATTTCTATCTTTTAATGCACCTAAATAGGCTATGTAATATACATATTAAAGTATAGCGGAAAATACATCGATTAGATAGAGTGTTGCAACTTAAGTGTTTTGACGGATCATCCGTAGGGTAATATAGTCCTATAGATAAAGTCTTTATTTAATTATAGTGAATTTTGGGCAGTTGGACAAATAAAGGAAAAATCGTGTTATAATTAACTTTTGTTTGGAATGATAAAAAAGATAACTTTATATATATAGAAGGGAATTAAAAAATATGTATTTGCAATTAGGATCGATTGAACAGGTAACTGTTTTACGCGAAACGGAAATCGGGTATATGGTTGGAAACGAAGAGGAAGAAATCTTCCTACATAAAAACGAATTAGCTGGAGAAATTGCAGAAGGCGATACGATTGATGTATTCTTATACCTTGATCACCAAAATCGTATTTCAGCAACAATGAAGGAACCAATTATTACAACACATGATTGGAATTGGGTAAAGGTTGTAGAAGTTATTCCTAGTTTAGGTGTGTTTGTTGATATTGGTGTATCAAAAGATATACTAATTCCACTTGATGAGTTTCCAATTTATATGCCAGTATGGCCTCAGGAAGGCGACGAATTATATTGTACGTTAAAATTAACGAATCGTGATCGTTTAATTGCTCTTCCGGCAAGAGACAGTGATATGCAAGAAATTATCGTAGATGCAACGCCATCTATGCGTAATAAAAACGTAAATGGACGTGTGTATCGCTCACTTCAAGTTGGTTCATTCATACTAACTGACGAGCATTTCCGTGCTTTCTTACACCATACAGAAAGAAAAGAACAAGTCCGCATCGGTGAGCGCGTAACAGGCCGTATCATTGACGTGAAAGATGACGGTACAATCAACATTTCACTTCTTCCTCGTAAAGAAGAAGGAATGGAAGATGATGCAGCAGTACTTTATGCATATATGGAAGAACGAGGCGGAGCAATGCCGTTTTGGGATAAGAGCAACCCAGAAGACATTAAAGAACGTTTCAATATGAGTAAAGCTGCCTTTAAGCGTGCACTTGGTAAACTGATGAAAGAAGAAAAGATTTATCAAGAAGAAGGCTGGACTTACTTTAAGAAATAAGATAAATGAAAAAGGACTATTTTTTCTCTTGATTTTTAAGAGAAGAGATAGTTCTTTTTTTATTATAAAGTAGATAAAAAGTAAATAAGGTGTAATAAAATTCACAAAATCTGAAGATATACAAACGACTAGAATACGTTATGGTTTTTATTATAACAAGAACGAAGAGTATTTCGAATAAAAAGAATATTAAAATGAGTTTTTGGGCTTTTAGTTAACAAAGTTTCGAAAATAAACATTTTATAAAGGTTTCCTTTATATATGATTATTGTATTTCGAGGGTTTCCTTATAAATCTTAGCTATATATTTTACAAAATCAATGATGGGATAGTGTATGAGCGAGCGGTGCTGCGCAAAACGAACTCCTGATTTTTCCATTTTCGAAATGAGTTGCTCAATTTCCAACTCTTTTTGTTGTATCTTATTATAATTTTGATATACAATGTTTTTCCATTGATAGGAAGAACCATGAAAATAACTCTCTCCTTTTACCCTGTGATTAAATATTATTTCTATTTTTTCTCTACGTTGTCTTTCCTTCATATACGATTCCGTTGACTGCATGTTTATCGCCTCTTTCCTTTGTATTGTATACTGTTTCCAAAAATTCGGTCTAACTCATCATAGCCAATGTACAGTGATTTTGTTGGGAATTGTCGTTTAAGGCTATCTCATCAACTGTATATATTTTCCAAGTTCTTAATCTAATATCTTATATCTAAATAAATTGTTAGTGTGTATAAAACGCCATTAATCTTTTAAGTTTTTACTGCTAATAACAAAATTAGAAAGTAGCGAAAACGCATGAAAGATTAATTGTTTATCAATCTTTATTATAAAACGATTCTTTATGGGTATRCACCTTTTTATAATCACCAAGATTTACAACATGACGAGTATCTTCATCCATGAATGTTATTCTCTATTTACTGAGGATAGTTTTTTTATTTAGGTTAACTAACATATCGTATGCCTCAGTATTCCTTTTATAAAAGAGGACAATATATGTAACGGTTCCCCTTTTGATATGAAGAAATCATATCAAAAYATAGYGCTCTTAAAGAATTTTGTTACAAATTTATTATGTTTGACTTTAAAAAAAGGAACGTAATATTTATTTGTAGAAAATTTTAAGGGTAAAAATAGAATGACTATTTATATGATAAGAAAAGGGGGCACTTATAGATGCTAACAAATGATTTAGATTTCCGATTAGAACCACGTTTAAAAGAAMTGTATGAACAACATAAAATAAGAGCGCAGAAGATAGACTGGGGTTATCATGAGTTTTTACCATGGGATAAGGGAAKGGACTTTAAAAGAGTTCCTTGGGATGAAAGTCAAGTTACTMTTCCTTCTGGTGTAATTACGGCCATYGAAACAGCTTTATTAACAGAAGTGAATTTACCATGGTTTACAACGTATTTATCTGCGACTTTTAAAGGRTCCCTTTCTGTTATTACAGACTTTATTCATACTTGGACTTCAGAAGAGGATCAACATTCGAATTTATTGGAGAYATATTTACTACTCACTCGAAGTGTGAAYCCYAAACGAWTACATGAATTAAGAAAGTCAGTCGTTGAGGGTGGATTTGAGCCTGATTTTCATACACCAATCGAAGCAATGACGTATACGACGCTACAAGAACTTGCAACGATGGTGTTTTACAATAATGTAGCTAAGGTTGCAAGTAAGCACGATCCAGATCTTGCTACATTATTACGCCGTCTTGCAAAAGATGAAACTCTTCATTATGCGTTTTATCGAGACGTCATTCGAACACATTTGGAATTGGAACCTAATTATTGCTATCATATTGCCAATGTAATTATGAATTTTAAAATGCCAGGTGCTGTCATGCCTGATTTTGAAAATAGAATGGCTGTGATTGCAAAAGAAGCTAACTATGGACCRCTACAATATTTTGATCAAGTACTTGATGTAGTGGTTGATTATTGGGGGTTAAAAGATTTAAGACCAATTGCACCTCTAGCTGAAAAAGCAAGAATTGAGATTTTGGAGTACCACACAAGATTGAAAAAAATACGGGATCGATTTGGTCGTTTTCAAGGGAAAACTGATCTACGTTAATTAGTAGAGGTTTCAGAATATACGCGGGAAAATCCCCCTTCCCTTTATTCGAAATCCGACACGCTCCCTATAAATTTGGTGCTGTTTTTACTAAATTTTATTTTTGAAGAAAAAGATATTGACAMTAAAAATAAATTTATGATATTATTRAATATTTGATAAAAAATCACATATRTGTTAAGCTTAACAAGGTTACCATATATGGAGGTGGATTATATGTTTCAAATTGGCGATAACATTGTTTATCCAATGCACGGAGCAGGTATAATTGAAGCCATAGAAGAAAAAGAATTCTCAGGGRAAAAACAACGGTATTATGTTATAAAAATGTCAATCAGTAATATGCAAGTCATGATTCCTATGGGTAAAATATTGAGTTCGAGTATACGCCCAGTTACTGATATACTTGCATTAAAACACATTATACACATTTTTCAGCATGGAGAATCAGATAGATTATTGCCGTGGAAACAAAGGTATAAAGTGAACACGGACAAAATAAAAACGGGTGAAATACAAGAAGGTGCTGAAGTTGTACGTGATTTAATGCGTATGAAGAAAGAAAAGGCACTTAATACAAGCGAAAAAAAAATGTTGGATAACGCACATGAATTTTTGATTAGTGAACTAGGATTAATTAAAGGAATCACTGAAAATCAAATAAAAAGTTTCTGTTAAGATTCATTATAGATAATGTATTACATCCCCCGAAAATATCCTGAATTTTTCGGGAATATGATTATTATTAAAAGTAAATCATTTCAAAGACATTCAACTTCTTCAACTCACTTTTAGAGTAGGAACCTCTTTTGTTATTACTTCAATCTAATCCATTTTTATTTTTAMATTTCTTTTACGAACGTTCGAAGTTKCATCAAATAACTCGATTAAATAGTCACTTGATTTTTGCAATCCTGATTCACACTGGCACGGACAAGGAGCCGTAAGGATGAAAGAGAGGTAGGGCTTTCATTGTTTTAGGTAATATACTATCTAAGTCATTATTTCTAGAAGAAAAAACAATCAATCTCACCGCTATCTTTAAGAGTTTCTTACATCTATTGAGACAGTGAATCGTAATTGTTTATCTTCTTTACTTAAAATTGATAAACGAACTGGTAACACCATATGGTCAACTACAAAAAATGGTTTCCAGACCAGGAAACCATTTTAAATTTCATTTACATAACAATAGTAAATTAAGCAGTAAGGAGGAGTGCACACATGAAAAAAATGTTAACAAAAGAATTAAGTAATGAATTAAAGAAGCGGGAAGGGATCATTTCTATTACGGTTGAGCCTTATGAAAAAATCGAAGTTGGTGGAATTCGTGTAGATGGACCAGCTGTTATTCTAATTAATCAAGAATAGCTARAAATAGTTGAATGAACGAAGAAAAGGATCAGCCTTTACGAGAAGGGAAGATCCTTTTTGTTTGCTGCGACTAATAATAGGATATACATATATTCTATCTGATGTGATGGGGGTTAAAAGGAAGGAGAGGGTCGGGATTATCATAGTGGAAAGCTTAATATTGGTAGGATTTCTTTTTATGTTATATACATTAGTTGATAAAAAACAAACTAATTATTTGAAACGATAGATTGTTTTCTTTTTAAGAGCGGGATTTATTTTATAGTGAAATGGATAATTTAAAAGAGGAATTTAGATGGATGCAAGGAAAGAACGCATAAAATACGAGAAGATGTCAAAGAACTATAACCGTATTTATTTAGTTTCGTTTCTCCTATTAATTGTACTTGTTTGTAGTAGTGTGATTATCATAGGAGCTACAGGGGGAAAATATGGAGTGTTTTTGTTGTTAGCAATTTTACTTAACGCACGTATTACGAAAGAATCTCAAAAAAAGTATGAGCAGTATTCTAATACAGGGCGTATTTAAAATGATACATATCTTGAAAGGAACAACCTGGATGTACATTCAAAATATCCCTATATCATTGCCTATTAACTAGTAAAAGTAACCTTATATAAATAATTTTTTAGTAATTTAGATATAGAAAACGTATCTTATTAATATGTTATTTTCAATCATATAATGAATTATCCTTCTAGCATATTTATAAGATTTATATCATATATTAGGAGAAAGAATGTGAGTAAAAAAGGAGTCCTATAGAATGAGTTATTTGGAGGGAAATGACTTGAGTGAACAAAATATGGTAAGTGTACCTAATCCCTACGTATATCAGACATTACAATCAGCAATTGGTAAACATGTGGTTATTGAAACTGTAAGGGGTAATGTAAGAGGAAAGTTAAAGGATGTAAAACCAGATCATCTACTCATTGAAGATACGATACCGTATATTGTACGCATTCAACAAATTGTATGGATTATGCCAAAACAGTGATCAAATTACATCTAATTTAATTTATAACAGATTGGCTTCATAGACGACCAAATAAAAACACAGGGTTTTATCTCTGTGTTTCTTCAAATTTTCGTTTTTGAATATATGCTTGAGCATGAATAATTTCTTCCTGAAGATCTTTTAATTCTTCCATAGATCCTGATTCAATCCTCATGTAAGTAGTAACTAAACTAATCATCATATCCATCTTCTCTACTATATTTTGAATGACCTGTTCAGATTGCTCTTTTTTAGGGTGTTGTATTGCYWTTAATACATTTTYCATATAATTGTTCTTTCTTTGCTGGATATCATAAATAAACTGTTTTGTGTTTGAGTTCATTTGTTKTTCCTCCGTTTTGGATATATTTCCATTCTATCATATTTGAATAGAAAATATTGGATTCCCCTAAATTCACATCTGTCTCGTACATCTCCTCAAATATACAAACTAATTCCTTAACGTACAGGGAACCGGATAAATTGTGTCTAAACGTACAATTTTCTTTTTTTGATATGGTGACCCCTAATAAACAAATCAAAGATCTTCACCAAGGAATTCTTTCCTTCTTTTGAATTGGATATGTAACGATAGTTCTATATTCTTGTTTTGATATCAATAGGAGGCGTGTCTATGAAAAATCATAAAAAAGTGAATGGACAGATCCGTCAAACAAATAAAAAATAAAGTATTAATATTCCTACCTATTGTTGAAGGAAGCTTAAAAAAGAAGTTGTCTCTAAAAAATCGTTTTTCAACGAATTTTTGAGACAACTTCTTTTCTCATATATTGTATTAGTAAACACATATTGCAAGTTAAATTTGAGAATAAAATAGAATTAAGAATGTTATTATTTTGTAGAATTTCCTACATACGCTGAAATATCAACATTTAATGCTTCCGCTAGGCACATACCATACTCGCGGTCTGCGCGGAAGAAATTGCAAATTGCAAGTAGTTTCGTTTGCTCATTCACATCTTTTAAATCGCTTGTTAAGTTTGCGATTAAATTATCTTGTTCCTCTTTAGAGAATGAACGGTAACGCTCACCAGCTTGCTGGAAGTCGTTTGGTTTATCAATTTTTTCACGAGATACATAGCCTTCAAGTTTCATATTCGAATCACGGTAAGCTGAATCTTCAACAGGATTTTCAGCATGACGACTTGGCTCGTAGTTAATTGTTGATGGGTTTTGATTGATTTGCATTGCACCATCACGTTGTTGATTATGAACAGCTGCGTATGGGCAGTTTACAGGAATTTGCAAATAATTTGCACCAAGGCGGTAACGCTGTGTATCTGGGTAAGAGAATAAACGACCTTGTAATAGTTTATCTTCAGATGGTTCAATACCAGGTACAGTTGCACTTGGCGTAAATGCCGCTTGCTCTACTTCCGCAAAGAAGTTTTGTGGGTTGCGATTTAAAGTCATTGTCCCTACTTCAATTAATGGGAAGAGATCTTCTGACCATACTTTTGTTGGATCTAGTGGATCGAACTCTAAAGAATCCATTTCATCTAATTGCATAATCTGTACGTGTAGATCCCATTTTGGATAGTTTCCTTTTTCAATCGCTTCGAATAAATCACGAGTCGCATGGTTGAAATCTTTACCTTGCACTTCTTCCACTTCTTTTGCACTTAAATTGCGGACATCTTGCTGTGGTTTCCAATGATATTTAATGTAAACAATTTTCCCTTCCGCATTAATCCATTTAAATGCATGTACGCCGAAACCTTCCATTTCACGATAGTTTGCCGGTGTACCATAATCAGAAAATACCCATGTCAGCATRTGTGTAGATTCTGGAGTTAACGTCATGAAATCCCAGTAMCGATCTGGTGTTTGAACATTTGTATCAGGTGCTGGCTTTAAAGAATGCACCATGTCAGGGAATTTAATTGCATCACGAATGAAAAAAACAGGTAAATGGTTACCTACGATATCGTAGTTTCCTTCTTCTGTATAAAATTTAACAGCGAACCCGCGTGGATCACGAGCTGTTTCTGGAGAACCTTGACCATGAATAACCGTTGAGAAACGAACRAATACAGGYGTTTCAGTTCCTTCATTTTGTAAAAACGCTGCTTTCGTATATTGCTTCATACTGTTCTTTGTTACGAACATACCATGAGCACCTGCACCACGTGCATGTACAACACGCTCTGGAATACGTTCACGATCAAAATGAGCAAGCTTTTCTATTAAATGATAATCTTCTAATAATACTGGTCCACGTTGACCAGCTGTACGAGAATTTTGGTTATCTCCTACAGGAGAACCTTGATTTGTTGTTAAGCGATTATTCGGATTCATAAAGGAAAACCTCCTATTTATATTCAATAATAATTATTTAATTGTAAATATTATAATTTAATATATATTTAGTTTTATTACTTGTCAATAATTTAAAATCGTTTTTTTTCATTTTTTTGAGATAGGGTCCGCGAAACAATCTATAAATATATCTTGTATATTTAGTATAGCCAGCCTAAAATACTCTGCAATAAATCCAATTGGACAATAAACAAAAGAGTCATAACTACTTTAGATATAAACCTCTCGTCAAGTCTTGTACATCTGATCAAATCCATGAATCTGGTGTATTCCCTACACTTCGCCAACCAATTAGTAATCTTCTAAACTTGAGCATACTAATCACACATCTTTTCTGGAATTTTAGTTTCCTTATATTTCCGGATGTTAATCCGTAATGAGCATTCGTTCATCATCTGTAGCATTATTTAAAAATCCCTCTTTTGATAACTATATGTTCAACTGAGTAATTATTACACATTATGTAGTATATCTATTAAGTTATAATCATTATAAAATGATAATTTCTAAAAGTAAATATTTTGTCGAAAAATTTCATTAAAAATCCAATATCAATTCTTTTTTTATAAAAATTACAAAAAAAGAATTGATATTGGATTGAGATTATATTAATATCTTTCGAGGATAGTATGTACTATTCACTAACTAATGAAG
>NZ_JBFUIN010000085.1:0-10808 GCF_056401855.1 Bacillus sp. P4_D3 | reverse complement strand
TGTGAATAATAGTGTGCAGCAATATATTAAGGAAGATTTGATCTTCTTAAATCGTAGTGCTTCTACGAAAGAAGAGGTTATCCAGTTTTTATGTGAGAAAGCTGCTGCGAAAAGTTATGTACCCGCAAACTTTTATGCTTCTGTTATGGAGAGAGAGAACACATCTCCTACAGCGGTTGGGAATTTAGTTGCGATTCCACACCCGATGCAGTTATTAAGTGAGCAAACATTTTTGATGTTTTGTACACTTGAAAAGGCTGTTGACTGGGGAGATAAGAAAGTACAAGTTATTATTTTATTTAGTGTGAAGCACAATAATAATGAAGATTTACAAAAGCTTTATGATTTTTTATATGATATTATGTCTAGCCAGAATACGATAGAGAAATTAACTCAGGCTGAAGTAATTGAAGATTTCCAAGAGATATTATTATCTTTATAAGAAAAGTATATAAAAACTTCCGTTACATAACGGAAGTTTTTTATGTTTAATTGTATGCGTTTTCATAATAAGATAAGAATATAGAAAAAACATAGCTTGGAGGAATTTTAAATGACTGATATGCAAACTCCATTTGCATTAATTTTACATGGTGGCAACGCTAGAAGCGCGGCACTTGAAGCGATCGCTTTTGCAAGACAAGGAGATTTTCAGAATGCGAGTGAAAAGATGGAACTTGCTAGTGAGGAAATATCATCCGCTCATCGTATTCAAACGGATTTAATTCAAGAGGAAGCAAGAGGAAACCATGCAGAAATAAGTTTATTATTAGTGCATGCACAAGATCATTTAATGAATGCCATTACAGTGAAAGAACTTGCTGAGGAATTTATTACTCTTCATAAACGAGTGGAAGAGAAAGTGACAGTATAATATGTACATTTTATTATGTTGTGCAGCAGGCATGTCAACGAGTATGGTTGTAAGAAAAATGCAAGAAGAGGCAAAGAAACAAGGGAAGGATTATAAAATTAAAGCAGTCGATTCGGAACTTGTGAAACTGGAAATAAAAAATGCTGATGTTGTTTTAATTGGACCACAGGTGAAGTATTTGTTTCCAGCGATAGAGTTTCTTGCGAAGTCATATGATATACCAGTTGCAATTATAGAACAACGAGATTATGGCATGTGTGATGGTTTGAAAGTACTTAAGCAAGCTGAACAGTTAGTTTTAGCGTAATTATATTTTTTTAAATATAAACATTATAATGTTATAATTTTTGTTTTCGACAGATTGAACATAGGGAGGGTTATCGATGAATGGTTTTATGAGTTTTATGGAACAGAAGATTATGCCGACAACGCAAAAGATTGCGGGGCAACGACATTTATTAGCAATTCGGAATGGAGTTATTTCTACATTACCGTTAACGATTGTCGGGTCATTTTTCGTTATCTTTTTAAATTTACCAATTGATGCATATATGGAGTGGATTGCACCGTTTCGCCATATTTTAGATATTCCATTCCGATTTACAGTAGGTTTAATGGCTTTATACGCAGCATTTGGGGTAGGGGCCTCACTCGCGAACTTTTATCAGCTCAATCAGTTAAGTGCAGGATTATTATCTGTACTCGCCTTCTTACTAGCATCAGTTGAACCAATTCAAATAACAAAAGCTGTACCAGGTGTTATTGATGCAGGAAGATATATTTCAGTAGGGACATTAAGTGCTACGTCTTTATTTGGAGCTATTGTGACAGCATTAATTGCAGTTGAAATTTATCATTTCATGATTAAGCATAATATCTCGATTAAATTACCAGATAGTGTACCACCAGCAGTTGCAAATTCATTTGCAGCATTAATTCCAACTTTAGTAGTTATTCTTTTATTCTGGGGTATTCGTTACGGTTTGAAATTTGATGTAAATACAACGATCACATATTTAATTGCACCATTAAAGTCAGTATTAGTAGGGAATAATTTATTCGGTGGTTTATTAACAGTATTCCTAATCGTATTCTTCTGGTCGTTCGGTATACATGGTCCAGCGATTTTAGGACCAATCATTCGTCCGATGTGGGATTCAGCAATTCTTGAAAATATGGAAGTATTCACGGCTACAGGAAATGCACATCAATTACCAAACTTATTTACAGAGCAATTTATTCAATGGTTCGTATGGATTGGTGGATCAGGCTCAACGTTAGCTTTAGTAATTATGTTTATGTTCTCTAAATCTAAGTTCCTAAAAGAGTTAGGTAGATTATCATTCGTACCAGGTTTATTCAATATTAACGAGCCAATTATTTTCGGGGCACCAATTGTAATGAATCCAATTTTAATTATTCCGTTCGTTATTACACCGTTAGTTACAACGACAGTATCATATTTCGCAGTTGTTTCAGGTATGATTCCATTGATGATGGCGAAGCTGCCATTTACGATGTTAGCGCCAATTGCAGCTATTATTAGTACGGACTGGACAATTATGGCTGGTGTACTTGTACTTATTAACTTTGTTATCTCATTCGTTATTTACTATCCATTCTTCAAAATGTATGAGAAACAACAATTAGCAGGAGAGGAGAAAACAGAATGCTCGGAGCAATTATCATCTTAATTATATTCGTAGCAGGGCAGTGCATTGCGCATTATTCAAAATGGGTACAAAGTAAATCGTTATTAGTTTTACTACTTGTGTCGATATTGTTTATCGGATGTTCAATGGGAGCTTATGTAGCATTTAGCTTACAATCACCATTCTTTATTATCGTACCAACGATTTTATGTGCAACATGTTTATCTGCAAAATATAGATTTACGAGCATGGCATTAATACAACGTGTGAAGGAGATGCAAAAGCATGGAGCGTAAATTAGGAATTTCACTTTATCCAGAGCATTCAACGAAAGAAAAAGATATGGCATACATTTCAGCAGCGGCACGTCACGGTTTTTCAAGAATATTCACTTGTTTACTATCTGTTAATCGTCCGAAAGAGGAAATCGTAGCTGAATTTAAAGAAATTATTGGACATGCAAAAGAGCACGATATGGAAGTTATTTTAGATGTAGCTCCGGCTGTATTCGATCAACTTGGTATTAGTTATAGTGATCTATCATTCTTTGCAGAGATGGGTGCAGACGGTATTCGTTTAGATATAGGGTTTGACGGATTAACTGAAGCAAAAATGACGAATAATCCGTACGATTTAAAAATTGAGTTAAACGTAAGTAATGATATTGCCTATTTAGAAAATATCCTTTCGCATCAGGCGAATAAATCAGCTTTAATTGGTTGCCATAACTTCTATCCGCAAAAATTTACTGGTCTTCCGTACGACTATTTCATTCGCTGTAGTGAACGTTTTAAAAAGCACGGAATTCGCAGTGCAGCCTTTATTACGTCACATGCTGCTAACATCGGTCCATGGGATATTAACGACGGATTATGTACATTAGAAGAGCATCGTAATCTTCCAATTGAAGTACAAGCGAAACATTTATGGGCAACAGGGCTAATCGATGATGTCATTATCGGAAATGCTTATGCGAGCGAAGAAGAGTTAGAGAAACTAGGAAACTTAAATCGTTACATGTTGCAGCTGAAAGTACAATTTGTAGATGAAGCGACTGAAGTAGAGAAGAGAGCGACTCTGCAAGAATTACACGTAAGACGCGGCGACATAACAGAATATATGGTACGTTCTACAGAAGTACGTAAAAAGTACAAAGACTATGACTTCCCAGTACGCGAAAGTGTACTGCAGGAAAGAGGGCAAGTGGTGATTGGTAATAACCTATTCGGAAAGTATAAAGGTGAGCTACAAATCATTTTGAAAGAAATGCCGATAGATGAACGGAAAAATATTGTCGGTACGATTGCTGAAGAGGAGTTGTTCTTACTAGATTATGTAGGGGCTTGGACGCAGTTTACTTGTGTGGAATAGGGAAGACAAGGAATGTAAGAATCATAAAAAAAGAGTCAGCCTCAACGTTGAGACTGACTCTTTTTTATATAGTAATTAGTTTAAAACTTTCACTGTAACTGTTTTACGTCCCCAGTTACTTGATGTACCTTTATCTGGCATTAAAACGTCAATTTTATTTCCTTTAATAGCTCCACCAGTATCACCAGCGATTGCTACTCCGTAACCTTCAACCCATACTTTTGAACCTAATGGAATTACACTTGGATCAACTGCAATAAGTTTCATGTTTGGATTAGCTGTTAAGTTATGGCCTAAAGCTGATTTTACTTGGTCGCCTGCTTTATAACCATTTTCAAGTGGATCTGCTGTGTAAGCTGTTGCTACAACTTGGAACTCGCGAGAAGAAGATTGTGTGTTTTTCTCAGTTTCTTTTGCAACAGGTTGTTGTGTAGCTGGTTTTTGAGCCTTATTAGCCGCTTCACGATCAGCTGCCTCTTGAACCTTAGCTGCTTTACGAGCTTCAGCTGCTGCCTCTTGAGCCTTAGCTGCTTCACGAGCTTCAGCATCTGCCTGAGCTTTAGCCGCTTCACGAGCTTTAGCTGCTTCTTGAGCTTTAGCCGCTGCTTGAGCTTCAGCTGCTTCCTGAGCTTTAGCTGCTTCACGAGCTTCAGCTGCTTCTTGAGCTTTAGCTTCTGCTTGAGCTTCAGCATCTGCCTGAGCTTTAGTTTCTGCTTGAGCCTTAGCTGCTTCACGAGCTTTAGCTGCTTCCTGAGCTTTAACTTCTGCTTGAGCTTCAGCTGCTTCACGAGCTTTAGTTGCTTCTTGAGCTTTAGCTTTTGCTTGAGTTTCAGTTACTTCTCCAGCTTTAACTGCTTCACGAACTTTAGCTGTGTCTTGAACTTTAATTGCTTTTTCAACTTTAACTGCTGGTTGAACTTTAACTGGTGCTTTACCTGTTAAGTAAGGAACATGAACATAAGCTGTTTTTCCGTTATATTCAAATTGAATCCAGTCATTTTGCACTTCGTGTGTTGTTTCGATTACATCATCTTGTTTCAACTTACCAAGAATTTCTGAGTCTGTGTTTGCACCAGCACGTACGTTTAATACGTTTGCTGTTACGTAGTAAGTATCTTTTGTGTAGTCAGCGCTTATGAAAGCCTCTTTACCACTATTTAATTTAACTTTTGACCATCCGTTTTCTGTATGTAAAACGTTAACTTTATATCCATCTAATAACTTTCCGACAACTTGTGATTCAGTAGTTGGGTTTTCTCGTACATTTAGTACATCAGTCGTTACGATTGTTTCTGCTTTAGCAGATGTTGTGAAAATCCCAAGACCAAAAACCGCTGCTGTTGCTATACCCATAAATTTTTTCATAATAGCCTCCATTGCATTTGTTTTCGTTGACCTCATTATAGCAACCATTATTTTCTTATTTGCGGAAAACACAAAACTACAAAGCATTCGTAACGAGGCATTAATATTCTGTAATAATTCCATTAATATCCTGATAGCGTTTTCTTCTCGGTTTTTAGGGGGTTAGAACATAGTATTCATAAAATCAATACTATTTTAATTACTAATAGATTAATAATGTATCAGTAGAGTTACACTGGTATTTCTGTAACGTTACGAAATAGGGGTGTTTAACTGTTTAAATTGCAATTTAGTTATAAAAATATAATTTTTTTGTGTGTGAAGTCATATATATAGGGTGAATTTTAATGAAATAGAGATATAATTGTTACAAAATAAGTTGTAGTATGGAAAAAATTACGCCTTGAATTTGTTCTTTTACATATTATTTTTGTAATAATAGGATTGCTTGATAGCTTTCGCGAGAAATGAAAGTTTAAATGATAAAAAGATATTAGTAACATGAAACATATATAATAGAAGAAACATGATTTAAAGGGACGATATCGTTATGAATTGGTTCACGAATTGCAGTAGAATTATCCCGCTATTTGTGGGCAGTAAAACTCCCACCTCAAAATTTGGCTGGAGCAAAGAAGTTAGGTGGGAGACYAACTGCCCGTAAACGCCCGATTGGTGAAGGCTAATACTCAGAGGGGGATGAACAAAACTCCCACTGAGTATAGTTTTACTTTATATAATAGAAGTTAGAGGTTCTTATTTTTGTCAAAACGTCGATAAAATTACATTTGCCTTCAATAAAATAAAAAACGTAGGAATGTAAACTCCTACGTTTTTTATTTACTCATATCGTAAACATTCAATTGGATCAAGTTTAGCAGCTTTGTTAGCTGGTAGTAGTCCGAATGCAATACCGATTAGCATTGAGATACCTACTGAAAGAAGTCCAAGTTCTTTTGAGATAACGAGTGGCCATCCGGCAAAGATTGAGACGATCCAAGCGAAGAAGATACCGAGCATGAATCCGATGAAACCACCGAGTCCTGTTAAAATACAAGATTCAATTAAGAATTGCGTTAATACTTTACCGCGCGTTGCACCAAGTGCTTTACGAATACCGATCTCACGTGTACGTTCTGTTACAGATACAAGCATGATATTCATTACACCGATACCACCAACAAGTAAGGAGATAGCAGCGATACCACCGAATACCATTTTCATCATACCGATTGATTCATCTAGTTGCTTCGTAAATTCACCCATATCTTGAGCTTCGAATTTATGCTCAAATTTAGGAGCTTTCATTTCGTTTAGAACAGAAGCGGCTTGTTTTTCTACACTTTTACGTTCTGCTGGCGAAGTTAATATTAATCTTACAGAGTCATACTCAGTTACTCCTGAGATTACAGGAGCGTTTTCAAGTGATGTATAGCCTTCTGACATCGCCATTCCGAAATCATTTTTCGTTTCATACACACCGACTACTTTATATGGCTTTCCTTTTATGTCAGTGTATAAATTTGATTCCCAGCCGTTAAATAATTTATTGAAAGCTTCTTCATTTAAAATAACAGCAGGGATTGCTTGCTTTAATTCACTATCATTTAATTCACGACCGTGAACTAATTTTATTTTCGCATCTGTCATGAAGGCGCCTKTTCCACCTTTTAAATCAAGAGAGACATCCTTTGAACCAGAAGATGCTTTTACTTTCATACTTACATCTGGATAAACATCTTTAACGCCTGGTACAGTTTGAAGACGTTTTAACATATCAGGTGTGATTTTGGCACTATCAGTTCCATAATCAGGGTTGTTGTAGTAAATCGTTACTTCCGTATCTTTTCCTTGGCCTAACTCTTTTTTAAACTTTGCGTTTGTACCATCACCCATTGAAATGATAGTAATAATGGCACTAATACCAATAATAATACCTAACATCGTTAATATAGAACGCATTTTATGAGCAAAGATAGAGGAAAGGGCCATGCGTATATTTTCACTCGTGTTCAAAATTAACCTCTCCAATCTTGGACGATATTTCCGTCACGAATTACAATTTGGCGCGCTGCTGCTTCCCCGATTTCACGATCATGGGTAATCATAATGATTGTTGAGCCTTGTTCGTTTAGTTCGTAAAAGAGGTCCATAATTTGTGTGCTTGTTTTCGTATCAAGTGCACCCGTCGGTTCATCTGCTAAGAGAAATTTCGGGTTATTTACGATTGCACGTGCGACTGCGACACGCTGCTTTTGTCCACCTGACAATTCATTTGGTAAGTGAGTAGCACGATCAGCTAAACCTACTTTTGTTAAAGCTGCTAGTGAACGTTCACGTCGCTCTTTTTTATCAACACCTGCATAAATAAGAGGTAATTCAACATTTTGTAGTGCTGTAAGTCTTGGTAGTAACATAAAGTTTTGGAATATGAACCCGATCTCTTTATTACGAACGTGTGCAAGTTCGGTCTCAGACATGTTTGAAATGTTTTGACCAGCTAGTTCGTACGTACCTGTCGTTGGTTTATCTAAGCAACCGATAATGTTCATTAATGTTGATTTACCAGAACCAGATGGTCCCATAATAGAAGTGAATTCTCCTTGGTTCAGTGTTACGTCAATTCCGTGTAATATTTGAACGGATTCTGCACCGTTTTGGAAGGATTTCGTGATGCTTTTTAAGTTAATCATTCAACGACAACCTCCATACCATCTTTTAAGTCTTTTTCAGGTTTAGAGATAATTTGCTCTCCTTTTTTCACTCCAGAAACTTTTGCTTCGCTATCTGTCTCGAATTCAACAGTAACCGCTTGTTCTTTCGCTTTACCATCTTTTACAACGAAGACAACATTTTTGTCACCTTTTTTCACAATACTGCTTTTCGGAACAATCGTACCAGTTGCTTCGCCAGATTTACTTGTTACGTAAACGTGGAAGCCGTTTTGTAATTCTTCACTATTATCTAATGTGACAGTGAATTGATAGTTAGAAACAGTTTTATTTTCGTCCATGCTCTTTAATGGTGTAGAACCGATTTCTGTTACTTTCCCTGTCCAAGTCTTACCAGCGACCGTTTTTGATGAAACAGTTACTTCTTGCCCAACCTTCATACTAGCAAGTTCATATTCAGAAAGTTGACCTTTTACTTTAAATTGACCAGCGTGACGAAGAGTAATGCCACTCATACCTGTTTTTTCATCAGCAGTTTTTACGATATCGTCAATTACACCATCAGCAGGGCTTGTTACAGAAAGTGTGTTTACTTTCTCTTTTGCTGCTTTAATCATTTCATCAGCTTTTTCTACTTCAAACTTCTTCATTTCAAGTTGTGATTCTAATTGTTGCACTTCGATTTCCGATGCTTTTAATGCTTCCTGAGGAAGGCCGGCATTTTTATCTTTTTGTAATTTTTGTTTCGCTGCATCAATTTGTTTTTGATATAATGTTACTTCTTTTTGTGCGATTTTCTTCTGCATTTCTGCTTCCGTTACACCTTGTTTAGCGGTAGGGTCATTATATTTAAACAGAAGCTGACCTTTTTTTACTTCATCACCTTTTTTAACAGCTAATTCATACGTACCTTTTGTTGGATCGAATGAAATTGTTTCAATTCCATTTGGAATAACTTCGCCGCCAAATTTTTGTGCATTTTCAATTTGTTTTTCCGTAACTTTATAACCGCCATATGCCATTGCTACTTCTGAACTACCGCCAGCTAAAGCAAAATATGATCCAGCTGCAATTCCGATTGCTACTACACTAGTAATTAACACTTTATTTTTCTTCTTCATCTATTTATCACCTTTTCGTTCGTTTTAGTATCTACATTAAGTATAGAAGAGGTGAAGAATCTGACAAATCGTTTTAGCTTACAATAACCTTACAGTTTTGTAAGGTATGGATATGCAAATGTAAGGTAGAGGTTGTCCTAGTGAAACTTATGCTTTAAGCAGATGAATTGACTCGTTGTTACTTTCTTACAATAATATTGTATGAAGGAGAGGAGGAAGGAAGATGGAAGCTTATTTTAGTGCGTATCCATTAAAACCATTTATTCCATACTCAAGACAACATGCCATTATATTATTTATTGTGTTGGTGGGGATAATTTTTCTGTATCAATACCAAGATGTATTACGTCAAAGTGAGTGGAATATAACGGTTCGATATGCGATTGCATTTCTATTTGTAGGAAGTGAGATTGGACTTCATATGTGGGAATGGAAAGCGGGTATTTTTGAGCTAGGCACTTCATTACCATTTGAGTTATGTACGATAAGTTTATTGTTAGCATCGATTATGATTGTAACGAAAAGTTATAGAATATATGAGATTGTGTTTTTTACAGGAATTATCGGTGCATCACAAGCTATTTTAACGCCAAACTTGCAATACGCTTTTCCACATTTTCGCTTTATAGAATTCTTCATTGCACATGTATTACTCATTTGGGCACCGCTCTTTATGACGTGGGTAGAAGGATATAGACCTACCTTGCAATCGATTAAGCGTACGATGATATTTTTAAACATAGTAATTCCAATAGTTTCATTTGTGAATTATAAAACGGGTGGCAATTATATGTTTTTAGCTCATAAGCCAGAAACAGCTTCATTACTCGATATGTTAGGGCCGCATCCTTACTATATTATTTCATTAGAAATTGCGGCGCTTATTGGATGTTTCATTTTGTATATGCCGTTTGCGAAAAGAGAAGAGCATGTGCATAAAGAGTCGCTAGGATCATAACCTAGCGATTTTTTATTTTATAAATATTTACAATTCAGAAAATTAAGAATAAAATTAGAGGGAAAATTACATATAGAGAGAAGGGAAAACGTGGTCAAAAAAGTTTTTCTGAATGGAATGGAAGTGACGATTCAATTTATTATTTCGATTTTGGGTATTATTTGTTTAGGGGCATTGCCGAAATTATTTTATGGATTTGAGCTGCGTGCATCAACGTACATAAAGAGTTTAAAAGAAGTGTTTGTGAACTTAATGGACATCTCCAATTTGCAATATGTGAGAGATAAATTTTTATTCCCACAGTTGTTTGTCCATTATAAAGAAACAATTGTTATTTTTTTAGCTGCTTTTTTTATTTCATTATTTGTAGCATTTTGTATTGTTTATGTGATTATGAGTAGTTCACCGCGTATACAACATCGAATTAAATCATTTCTCATCCTCCTAGAATCCATTCCAGACATTCTTCTTATTTTAGGATCACAAATTTTAGTTATATGGTTTTTTAAACAAACAGGTTTTTTACCTTTTCAAATTGCGTCAATCGGAGGCGAGTCGATTAGAGGATTGCCAATATTTTGTTTGAGTATACCGACTACGATTATGTTTGTAAAAATGTTAGTGCTTCGTTTTGAAAATGAGCTAGAAAAAGATTATGTACTATTTGCTAAGGCGAAAGGGCTGGATCGTTTTCATATTTTAAATCGTCATATTTTACGAAATGTGTTGCTTAGTACACTTTTCTTTGCGAAAACGAATGTTTTTTTTATGTTATCTAATTTATATATTATAGAA
>NZ_JBFUIN010000084.1:0-11118 GCF_056401855.1 Bacillus sp. P4_D3 | reverse complement strand
GAATAAAAGAGGCATACTCAGATTCACTAACCAAGTTACACGAAAAAAGAATAAATCTTTATATATGAGCTGACGCATAAGCACCTCTCCCTTTCGCAGTGTAAACGATGATATCATCTAATGTAGGTTTTTCTAGTACAATCTCATTTCCAAACCAGTCTACAATTGCTTGTTTATCCTTTGCTAAACCTTCGAAACCAAATTTGTTTGTTCGTAATCCAACAAATAGTTCTTTTCCTTCTCGATCTAATAAATCATTACTTCCCTTTACAATTACATAGTTCTCCATTAATTCGTCTTTTTCACCAGTAAATATAATTTCTCCATCATTGATGAACGTAATATAATCGGCGATGCGTTCTAAGTCTGTTGTAATGTGTGTGGAAAGTAAGACAGATACTTCATCTTCCATTACAATCTCTTGCAGCATATCAAGCAATTCACTTCGAACAACTGGGTCTAATCCTGCTGTTGGTTCATCCATAATAATGAATTCCGCATGGTGTGAAAGTGCGATTGCAATCGCAAATTTCATTTTCATCCCCTTGGATAACTCTTTAATCTTTTTATACGTTGGAACTTGTAATCTCTGCATATACGATTGATACTGCTTTTCGTCCCACTTTTTATATAACGGTGCAATAATCCGTTTCATTTGCTCACACGTTAAATCTTCGTAATAATGATTTTCATCATATACAAAACCGATATTTTGTTTTATTTCCTTTTCGGCTTTCTTATTGTCCTTACCAAAAATTTTTATATCACCGCTCTCTTTTCTGATTAAATTCATAATCATTTTGATCGTCGTACTTTTTCCAGCTCCATTCGGTCCGATAAATCCCATAATATATCCACGTGGCAATGTAAAACTTACATTTTTCACTGAGAAATCTTGATAAGTTTTACAAACGTTTTTTAGCTCTAACATCTCTTATTCCCCCTCGTATAAACACGCAATCATCTGTTGCAACTCTTCAAGTGAAAGCTGCAACACTTTACTTTCATTCACAATCTCTTCCGCTTTACTTTCCAATAGACGTAGCCGCTGTTCTTTTAATAGTTCATTATTTTTACGTGAAACATAAGTCCCCTTCCCAGCAACAGTTTCTATATATCCTTCTTTTTCAAGCTCCTCGTACGCACGCTTCGTTGTAATTACACTAATTTGTAATTCCTTCGCTAAGCTACGAATAGACGGTAATTGGTCTCCACCCTTTAAACCACCATTTAAAATAAGTTGGCTTAATTGTTTCCTTATTTGCACATAAATAGGGTCTTGGGAAGAATTCGAAATAATAATATTCATGTTTTCCTCCAGTGTGTATATACAAAACATCCTATTTTCGGCAAGAAAAAAAGACCAACATTTTCCTGTTGGTCTTTCGTATATGTATCACTTTTCAAAGCGATCTAACATTTCGTCTCTCATTCCGAAACTAACAACCGCAATTCCTACATACATAAAAAGAAGGAATGCTGGATGAACTGTATTGTACCAGCTGCTATCAACAATTAAATAAATCGTTAACGCCACAACAAGAACAAACGCTAAAATAAACATATAAAAGTGTCTTGTATTATCCATGATAAACTCCTCTCTTCTCTCTTCACCATTCAACAGTATATTGTATCGAATAATTCGATATGACTCAAGGTTAACTTTCTGTTATGTAATCAAGTTCTACCTTTACAATGTCCTCACACGCTATTGAAATGATTGTTCCTTGTTTATCAATCGCTGTCACTTCTCTATTATCCATTACACGGTGCGCTACTCTTTCTAACACTTTTCCTTGGTCTCTGTAACAAAATTCTTTTACATCTTTAATTGTTTCTCCATTTTCTAGATGGTATACCATTCTATAACATCTATATCCCACGCTTCCACCCCCGCCTTGCTCGTTTTTTCACATATACATAAAAATGAGTAATTTCTACCTCATCACATCTTCTTAATTTCAATAAAATTCTAACAAAAATAAATACTTTTATCAAACCGACTTTTTCAACAAAATCACCTATAAAACCGCATCTTTACAGCAATATGAAACAAAAAATATAAATTTTCAACATTTTTTCATTCTAGCCGCACCAATGTTGCCAAAAAAAAAGAACCCGCATGTAGCGAGTTCTTTTTATTCCAATCACACTTGTACAGGTGCTAGCTTTTCATAACGTAAAACTGGTTTACGAGCAGCCAATGTTTCATCCAAACGTTTAATTACCGTTGTATGTGGTGCTTCTTGTACAACTTCTGGATTTTCTTCTACCTCTTTAGCAATTTGAATCATCTTATCAATGAAACCATCTAATGTTTCTTTTGATTCTGTTTCTGTTGGCTCAATCATAATACATTCTTCCACATTTAATGGGAAGTAAATTGTTGGTGGATGGTAACCGAAATCAAGCAGACGTTTTGCAATATCTAATGTACGTACACCAAGTTTCTTTTGACGACGACCTGACAATACAAATTCATGCTTGCAATGTCTATCGAACGGAAGATCATAGAATGGTGCTAATCTTCTCATCATATAGTTCGCATTTAATACAGCATACTCAGTTACTGCACGTAGTCCATCTGGACCCATAGAACGAATATATGTGTATGCACGAACGTTAATTCCGAAGTTACCATAGAATGGTTTCACACGCCCAATTGCTTCTGGACGATCATAGTTGAAGTGATAGCCATTTTCCGTTTTCTCCAAAATCGGTTTTGGTAAGTACGGAATTAAATCAGCTTTCACACCTACTGGACCAGAACCTGGGCCACCGCCGCCATGCGGACCTGTAAATGTTTTATGAAGGTTTAAATGCACAACGTCAAATCCCATATCTCCTGGGCGTGCTTGGCTTAATACCGCATTTAAGTTTGCACCATCATAGTATAATTTACCGCCTGCGTTATGGACAATTTCTGCCATTTCTAAAATATTTTCTTCGAATAGGCCTAATGTATTCGGATTTGTTAACATAAGTGCTGCTGTTTCTTCGTTTACAACACGTTTTAAATCATCTAAGTCAACAAGACCATGTTCATTTGATTTCACCGTAATTGTTTCAAAACCAGCTACTGTTGCAGACGCCGGGTTTGTTCCGTGAGCAGAGTCAGGAACAATTACTTTCGTACGGTTAAAGTCACCATTTGCTTCATGGTATGCACGAATCAACATTAAACCTGTCCATTCTCCGTGTGCACCAGCTGCTGGTTGTAACGTAACAGTATCCATACCTGTAATTTCAATTAAATGTTCTTGTAAGTCGTACATTAATTCCATTGCACCTTGCACTGTTTTTTCATCTTGAAGTGGATGAATATTGGCAAAGCCTGCGAAGCGAGCAACGTTTTCATTAATTTTCGGATTATATTTCATCGTACAAGATCCAAGTGGATAGAATCCAGAATCAACGCCGTGGTTACGGTTTGAAAGAGCTGTGTAATGGCGCATAATATCAAGTTCAGATACTTCTGGAAGCTCTGCATCTTCAACGCGAATATAATCGCTCTCAAATACATCTTCTAATTTTACTTCTTCTACATCTAATTTGGGTAAGCTATATCCTACGCGTCCTTCTTTAGTCACTTCAAAAATAAGTGCTTGGTCTTGGTTCTTCATTGGATAGCCCCCATTTCGTTTACAAGTGTGTCAATTTCCTCTTTTGTACGAAGCTCTGTTACTGCTACAAGCATATGATTTTCATGCTCTTTATAATCACGGCCTAGGTCGTAACCACCGATAATATTCTTTTGTATTAATACATCATTTATTTCTTTAACTGGACGTTTGCAATCTACAACAAATTCATTAAAGAATGGTCCAGCGAACGTTACAGTGAAGCCTTTCGCTTCGAATTGACGCTTTGCATATTGTGCTTTAGAAATATTTTGACGTGCCATTTCTTTCACACCTTGTTTTCCAAGTGCAGTCATTGCAACTGATGCTGCTAATGCATTTAACGCTTGGTTTGAACAAATGTTAGACGTCGCTTTATCACGGCGAATATGCTGTTCACGTGCTTGTAACGTTAATACAAATCCACGTTTACCATCTGAATCTACAGTTTGTCCGACAAGACGTCCTGGAATTTTACGCATAAATGCTTTCGTTGTTGCAAAGTAACCACAATGAGGTCCACCAAACTGCGTTGGGATACCAAATGGCTGTGCATCACCGATTACAATATCAGCACCAAATTTTCCTGGTGGTGTTAATGCGCCTAATGATAATGGATTTGAAGAAACGATAAATAATGATTTTTGTTGATGAACGATTTTTTCGATATCAGCTAACTTTTCAACTTGTCCGAAGAAGTTTGGATATTGAACGATTACGCAAGCAACTGTATCATCTACTTCACTTTGTAATACGTCTAAATCTGTTACACCGTCTTTATGATCAATTTCAACAACTTCAAGATGTTGACCTTTTGCATATGTTTCAAGTACCGCTCTTGATTCTGGATGAACCGCCTTAGATACAAGAATTTTCTTTTTACGTGTATGACCAGCTGCTAACATTGCCGCTTCAGCTAAAGCTGTACCTCCGTCATACATAGAAGAGTTTGCTACATCCATTCCTGTTAATTCACAAATCATTGTTTGGAACTCAAAAATTGCTTGTAATTCCCCTTGTGAAATTTCTGGTTGGTATGGTGTGTAAGCTGTATAAAATTCTGAACGAGAAATTACATGATCAACAATTACTGGAGCGTAATGATCGTATACACCTGCTCCTAAGAAAGAAGCGTATTCTTTTAAGTTCGCATTTTTGCTAGCCATTTGAGATAGCTCTTTTAAAAGCTCTGGCTCTGATTTTGCTTCTTTAATTTTTAAATCCCCTTTAAAACGAACACTCTCTGGAATATCAGAGAATAACTCATCAATCGTCTGAACGCCGATTTTTTGTAACATTTCTTTTTTGTCTTCTTCTGTCATTGGAAGATAACGATGCAACATGAAATCTACCCCTCTCCCCGTTACTTTGAACGTTTATAAAATGGTGTTGGAACAACTACTGCTTTGACGCGTTTATTACGAATTTCAATTTCTACTTCTGTATCAACTGTTGCGTATTTCACATCAATTAGTGCTAAACCAATGCTTTTCTTTAACGTTGGAGATTGTGTACCACTCGTTACTTCCCCGATTTTTTCTTCTCCTATAAATACAGGGTAATGCGTACGAGGAATACCGCGTTCGATTACTTCGATGCCGACTAATTTACGAGATGCACCGTTTTCCTTTTGCTCTTTTAACGTTTCTTTCCCAAAGAAATCTGCTTCTTTATTTGGTTTTACCGCAAAGCCAATTCCCGCTTCAATCGGTGTAATATCTTTTGATAACTCTTGTCCGTATAACGGAAGTGTTGCTTCGAAGCGAAGTGTATCACGAGCACCTAAGCCACATGGTTTTAACCCATCTTCTTCTCCAACTTCAAGAAGTTTCACCCAAAGTTTTGCAGCATCTTCACTCTTACAGTAAATTTCGAATCCATCTTCACCTGTATAACCTGTACGAGATACAAGTGCAGGAATTCCATCTACAAGAATATCGTTTTTAAATTTAAAGAACTTAATTTCTTTCAAATCTTCTGACACAACTTTTTGTAAAATGTCTTGTGCTTTTGGTCCTTGAATTGCAAGTTGCGCAACTTCACTAGAAACATTGACTACCTTTGCATCGCCAATTACATGACTTGCTAACCATTCGTAATCTTTCTCGATATTTGATGCATTGATTACTAATAAATAGTCTTCTTCACCACGTTTGTAGATTAATAAATCATCTACTGTGCCGCCATTTTCATAGCACATAGCTGTATATTGTGCGCCTCCTACCTTTAAGGTAGATACGTCATTTGTAACAACACGTTGTAAAAATGCTAAACTATCTACACCCTTTACCTCTACTTCTCCCATATGAGATACATCGAACAAACCTGCTTCTGTACGTACAGCTTCATGCTCTTCTTTAATGCTTGAAAATTGAACTGGTAATTCCCAACCACCGAAGTCGATTGTTTTCCCACCATACTTCGCGTATACATCAAATAACGGTGTACGTTGTAATGTAATCATGCTCTTTCCCCCTTATGCTCTGACAAATCAATAAAAGTTGCTTCCCATATCTAAACATTTTCATTCTGAAAAGATAAGGTTATACGGAATCTCAGTATATTTTTTTATGAAAGCGTAAATAAAAAGTTACTTTCTTGGATAAAATACGAAAGATTCCACACATTTCACACCATTATCCTAACATCATTCGCTATATTTCATCAATATTCTAGCATAAAAAAAAATTTAGAATTTTTTATTCTTAATCATATTAAATACAACTTTCGAGATTTAGTCCTGAATCATTGCCTATTCTTTAACTTTTAGTAATTGTGATAGTGCCTTATTACGAGGCTTATAATAAAGATTTTTAAAATAATCACTTTAGTTTATAAAAGGTGGGAGAGTCTTAATGAATGTCGATATTTCCGTAGATCGAACGTGGCAAAACAATTTTTTAAAAAGAATTGATGAAGATGGTCCTTGGACAAATTGGGATTTATATCATTTAGCTTATAAAACAGAGAAATCATTACTCGTTCCTACTTTTGATGGATTGCAAGCACCGAAACATTTATCACATTTCACGCCGCTTCCGCATCAATTGGAGGTCGCTCAAAATGTCATTGAACAAATGAATGGTAAAGCGATTCTAGCAGATGAAGTTGGACTTGGAAAAACGATTGAAGCTGGACTTATTTTAAAAGAATACATGGTTCGAGGACTTGTAAAAAAGGTACTCATTCTCGTTCCAGCTTCTCTCGTATCTCAGTGGGCATATGAACTTAACACAAAATTTTTTATTCCTGCGGTCGCTCAAAAGAAAAGTTATTCTTGGGAACAAGCTGATGTCATCGTTTCATCAATCGATACTGCGAAACGTTCACCGCATCGCGATATCGTTTTAAACCTAGAGTATGACCTTATTATTATCGATGAAGCACATAAACTAAAAAACAATAAAACAAAAAACTATGAATTTGCACAGCGATTAAAAAAGAAGTTTTGTTTATTACTAACCGCAACTCCTGTTCAAAATAAAATTGATGAAATCTTCAACCTCGTTTCTTTATTAAAACCAGGTCATTTAGGCAATCAATCTAATTTTGAAGAATATTATGCTTCAAAAAATCGTTCCACTGAATCCGATGAAGATTTAAAAGCTCTTATCAATAAAGTAATGGTTCGAAATAGACGCCATAACACTGGCATTGATTGGCCGAAGAGGCATGTACGAACAATCTTCGTTGAATTTAATGAAGAAGAACAAGCTTTGTATAATGAAATTGAAAATTGGCGTGAACAAAATGCCTTTACATCTGCTTTCTCATCCTTAACTTTAAAACGGGAAGCATGTAGTAGTCGGGAAGCTGTTTACTATTCATTAAAAAAACATGTAGAAAAACGGCAGAAAGAAAATGAGCATTACATAAAGGACCCACATATTGATGTGCTGATGGATAAAATTAATCATATTCCGTTCAACTCCAAAGCAAATAAAGCACTAGAGCTTATAAAAGAAATTGACGATAAAGTCATTATTTTCACTGAATATAGAGCTTCACAAATGTATTTACAATGGTTCTTACAACAACATGGCATTTCCTCTGTCCCATTTCGCGGTGGATTTAAGCGCGGGAAAAAAGATTGGATGAAGGAGCTTTTCCAAAATCGTGCCCAAGTATTAATTGCGACCGAAGCTGGTGGTGAAGGAATTAACTTACAATTTTGTAGCCATATGATTAATTACGACTTACCGTGGAATCCAATGCGACTTGAGCAAAGGATTGGACGTATTCACCGCCTTGGACAAAAAAATGATGTTCATATTTATAACTTAGCAACAAAGCATACTGTTGAAGAGCACATTTTAAAACTACTATATGAAAAAATTAATTTATTTGAACGTGTAATCGGTGAACTCGATGAAATTTTAACGAGAATCAACATGAAAAATATTGATGCACATATTCAAGAGATTTTCGCGCAGTCAAAAAGCGAGGGTGAAATTCGAATCAAGATGGAAAATTTAACATCTATTATCGATTTTGCGAAGCGCAATGAAGCAGAGGTGCRGGACTATGCAGCAAAATGAAATTCATAATTACTTATACAACTTTTTTGAGGCGAATAACTGTGAAATTTTAGAGCGTTCCCCTCACCTATTAGACGTGCAGTTAACAATTGAAATGGATAAATTATTAATGAACCGCCCTTTCTATTGGCACTATCTTGAAAAAACAGGAGGCGTTCCGAACCCGATGCGCCTTACTCTTATTACAAATCCGGAAAACGAAGAAAACGACGGTGAACTTATTCATTACGGTTCACCACGTTTGCATCAAATATTTGAAACGACAAAAGAACTAGGCTCATACATACGTTTATATGAGGAAGTGAAACATAGCGGGGCAACTCATACCCCTCTTCACCCTTGGCTTGGTGTAAATATAAAAGTATCTTATCAATGCGACCGAAAAAAAGACATACTTCATTCCATCGGTATTCATCTTATTTCCGGGACAATGCTTGCAAACTTTCATGACACTTTAGCAGAGATCAAACTCACACCGAAAATACCTGATTTTTGTTTTACGCTCTCACCTATCATTAAGCCACAAAGTGGCTTACAACGTATAGAGGATGCTTTAAAAAGTATAATTGCTGAAGATGACCACACGTGGGCAAAAGAAGCGAGAGTGCGTTGGAATCACGATTTAGACCTTTTAAATCGATTTTACGAAGATAGCGATGAACTTCCAGAAAGCTATGAAATTGAAAAGCAAGCATTACAAGAACAATACGAACCACGTATTACAATACAAATTATAAACGGCGGTCTCTTTTATGTTACCGCAAATCATTTTCTATCTTAAAGAAAGCTCCTTCAACAGTTGAAGGAGCTTTCTTTAAGATGTTTTTCCATCCTATTCTCTATCGTCATTACGCTCTTGTTGTTTTTTCTCTGTCATACATTTTTGATTTGCACGGTCCTTCGCGCTTACATGATTTGCATCAGTTGGAAGATTTTCTTTTGAACGACCAATTCCATTGCTCATCTTTTCCCCTCCTTTTTACACACTTCAGAATGCACCTTTATTTTCAGCTAAAAGCACAATCCTTATACAAAAAAATAAGAGCAGCCAGTAGCTGCTCTTACTCATTCACGTATTTTTGAAACATATCATGGATGCCTTGATTTACGAGGTTCGAGATCTGTTCGTCAGATTTATTCGGATAACGATCACGCAATCTGATAGATGCCTTCACCATTAAATTTTCTAATACAGAACGGCCACCTTCTCCATAAATAATTTCAGCATACTTAACAAGTCTTCCATCCTCTAATGTTGCTGGATTATGATTGAAGAAAAATTTACTCATTGTCTCCACCTCTCTCTTTGATARCGTTTACATTTATATAGATTATTTATGTTATTTATTTCACAATATTGTATGCATGTATATTTAATTAGTTTCATTATAAAGCAACATATCAATAGTAAATATGTGATTTTCCGTCCATTTTGTGAACAAAGTAAAAAAATGAAAGCGTTTCCTTTATTATATACTAAAAAAACTTACTACGCTAGGGGCAATTTCTTAATCTATTAAACATCTACTTTTCTTTTTTTTCATTAACCTTATACAATTTTCAGAAATTATATTATAAAATATATGTATGACTTAAGGAGGCCATGTATGAATCAAAATAAAAAAGCTATATTAGATCTTGTCTTTTATCTCGTATTCCCATTCCTCATTTGGAAATTTGCAAAACCTTATATCGATCCTTATTACGCAATGTTAATTTCCTCTGTTCCGGGAATTATTTATACACTGTATACCTTTAAAAAAGAAAAACAGTTTAACGTTACAGGGTTCTTTATTTTAATTACACTTATTTCTAATACAGCGGTAGACTTAATATCTGGATCAGCGGAACGAATGCTATGGAATKATGCATATTATCATATCGTACTTGGCTGCATCGTTATATGTACAATCTTTATGAAAAAACCACTTATGTTATATTTCGCAGCGGATATCGCAGCGCTGCAAGGCCATGACCGCGATAAAAGTCGTGAGCTTTACCGGGATAGTCGCATATATCCAGCACTGCAATATTTAACACTATTTTTCGGTCTTCAATTTATATTAAAAAGTTTCTTGAAAATCTATTTCATCTCTGTTTTCGGTGTAGATGGATATGGTGAAATGAGAGCTATTATGACCGCTGTTGGGTGGGGCATTTCTATTTGTATCGGAATTGGATTTGTATGGGTAAACAATAAAATACATGCGGTTACTGAAGAAAAAGAATCTGTGCAATAAACCAAAATCCCCTAGCATCTTGTTATACTAGGGGATTTTGGTTTTGCTAAACATATTACGAAAAAGTTAGCTTGATTTTTTTCTTTTATTTTTTACATTTCGATAAAACAAAGCAGCGCTCAGTGGCATAACACCAAACCATTTATTTAAGAATGGCTCTTTCTCCGCACGACGTTGTTGTTTCTGTTGTTTTCGATCCTCTTTTGGAGCATCCATATATGACACAAATTGCTGTGTCACAAAGCGTACATAATCATTAGTAGACATATTATCATCACCTCTACTTGATTAGTATGTCCACTTTTTTATTCATTAATCTTTTGCTTTAATTCATTCATAATTTGCTTTACCGACTTATTTGTCGTATCGATATGAATATCGGCCTCTTCATAATAAGCTCGGCGCGATTCAAATTTCGTTACAAATGCAGCTATATCTTTCTTCTGAAATAGTGGACGTGTCGTATCTTCCCGAAGCCTTTCTGCAATTACATGTGGATCGCAATATAAATACACAACAGTTCCATTTTCCTTCATCCACTTTCGATTTTCCTCTCGTTCAATAATTCCTCCACCAGTTGTAATAATTACATTCTGAACCGGTAGTGAACGTAACATTTCACTTTCATATTCGCGAAAAACCATTTCGCCTTCTTCTGCAAAAATATGCCAAATCGCTTTCTCTTTCTGCTCTTCGATTTTTTGATCTGTATCTACACTG
>NZ_JBFUIN010000083.1:0-11408 GCF_056401855.1 Bacillus sp. P4_D3 | reverse complement strand
AACCCACCCTATGCAAGATGGTTTTCTAAATTGATATTTACAATGCCGAAAGAAAAAATAGCGGAACCGATTAAAATGAAAATGATATTTCGAATCTTCAAATTTGCTTTCATATAGAAATCCCCCTAGTTATGTAATGATTGGAATTGCTCCGCTTAAACGGTAAGACATAATAATAAGTTATTTCTAGTTGCTAGTAAAAATAGAGAATAGTATAAGGGCCTAATTAGTTCAGGCTGACCTTTTGTAAAAATCACGCAAAAGAAGTTTCACTTTACCCCGCTCAAACGACTGGTAGGAGATAAAGCAGAGAAGACAGAGCAAACTAGCCGTAAGAGCCCGATTGGTTCAGGCTAATCTTTTACAGAAAAACATTGCAAAAGAAGTTTCACTTTACCCCGTCCCAACGGCTGGTAGAGGGAAAAGCAAAGAAGAAAAGGGCGAACCAGCCGTAGGGACCCGATTGGTTCAGGCTAATCTTTTGCAGAAAAACATTGCAAAAGAAAGTTTCACTTTACCCCGTCCCAACGGCTGGTAGAGGGAAAAGCAAAGAAGAAAAGGGCGAACCAGCCGTAGGGACCCGATTGGTTCAACTAATCTTTTGCAGAAAAACATTGCAAAAGAAAGTTTCACTTTATTATAGTCTATCCAAAAAAGAGTCGTAAATAGGGATATGAGAGAATAATATTTGTCAAATCGCGATGAATTGGCTAACATGAAAGAGGAAGGAATAGAGGTGACAAGTATGGAAGCAAAAACGATGAAAGATATGCAGAAAGAAGTAGATGCATATATTGGTCAATTTAAAGAAGGTTATTTTAGTCCGCTTGCAATGATGGCCCGTTTAACTGAAGAAATGGGAGAGCTTGCAAGAGAGGTTAACCATTATTATGGTGAGAAGCCGAAGAAAACGACTGAGATAGAACGAAGTATTGAGGAAGAGCTTGGAGATGTGTTATTTGTTATGATTTGTATGGCAAATAGTTTAAATATTGATTTAGAAACAGCGCATAACATTGTAATGAATAAATTTAATACACGTGATAAAGATCGCTGGACACGTAATGATGAGGGAGAGAAAGAAGCATGAAAGAAATTAAAGTAATCATCGCTGGACCAAGAGGACGTATGGGACAGGAAGCAGTCCTTTTAATGGAAAGAACAGAACATTTCAATTTAGTAGCAGCAATTGATTATAAGCATGGCGGAGAGAAAATCGCTGATTTACCTGGAATGCCAGCGCTAGATGCACCTATTTATGCGGATTTACATACTTGTTTAGATGAAGTAGAAGCAGATGTATTGTTAGATTTAACAACACCAGAAGTTGGAAAGAAACATGTGACACTTGCAGTTGAACGTGGACTTCGATCTGTTATTGGTACAACTGGATTTACTGAAGAAGAACTAAAGCAATTAACAGAAAATGCAAAAGAAAAAGAAGTAGGAACAATTATCGCTCCAAACTTTGCAATTGGTGCAGTTCTTATGATGAAATTTTCACAAATGGCAGCAAAGTACTTCCAAGATGTTGAAGTAATTGAATTACACCATGATCAAAAATTAGACGCACCATCTGGTACAGCTGTAAAAACAGTAGAATTAATCCGTCAAAATCGTGTACCAAAAGAGCAAGGACACCCTAATGAAACGGAACAATTAGAAGGAGCACGTGGTGCAAATGTGGATGGTATTCACATTCATAGCGTACGTCTACCAGGGCTTATTGCACACCAAGAAGTAATGTTTGGTGGAGATGGACAAATGTTAACAGTTCGTCATGATTCATTCAACCGTGCATCATTTATGTCAGGTGTAAAACTATCAATTGAAACAGTAATGAACCTTGATCATCTTGTGTATGGTTTAGAAAACATTATCGACTAAAGGGGAGACAACGGATGAAAATTGCCTTAATCGCACATGACAAAAAGAAAGATGATATGGTTTCGTTCGCGTACGCATATAAACCAATCTTTGAAAAACATGAACTTTTTGCAACAGGAACGACAGGACTTCGTATTATGGAGGCAACTGGTTTAGTTGTAACAAGATATCAATCTGGTCCTCTTGGTGGCGATCAAGAAATTGGTGCAATGATTGCAAAAAATGAGATGGATATGGTGATTTTTTTCCGGGACCCACTAACAGCGCAGCCGCATGAACCTGATGTCAATGCGTTACTTCGTTTATGTGATGTATACGCCATCCCACTAGCAACGAATATGGCAAGTGCTGAAATGCTAATGCATGCATTAGAGCGGGGAGATTTAGATTACCGAAAGTTAAGAAAATGAGGGGAACAATTATGAGTGGATTACATATATTAGCGTTTGGTGCTCATGCCGATGATGTGGAAATTGGCATGGCAGGTACCATTGCAAAGTATACGAAACAAGGATATGAAGTAGGCATTTGCGATTTAACAGAAGCTGATCTTTCTTCAAATGGAACGGTAGAACTAAGAAAAGAAGAAGCAAAGGCTGCAGCTCGTATTATGGGAGTAAAAACGAGAATTAATTTAGCGATGCCAGACCGTGGTTTGTATATGAAAGAAGAGTATATACGTGAAATTGTAAAGATTATTCGTACATATAAACCAACACTAATTTTCGCACCATATTACGAAGATCGTCATCCAGACCATGCTAATTGCGCGAAACTTGTGGAAGAAGCTATCTTTTCAGCGGGAATTCGTAAATATATGCCTGAACTTCCGCCGCACCGTGTAGAGTCTTTTTATAATTATATAATTAATGGTTTTCATAAACCGAATTTTTGTATAGATATTAGTGAATACCTTTCTAAAAAGGTGGAAGCGTTAGAAGCGTATGAAAGTCAGTTTTCAACAGGGAGTGATGGTGTTAAGACGCCATTAACCGAAGGATACGTTGAAACTGTAATCGCTCGGGAGAAGATGTTTGGGAAAGAAGTTGGAGTGCTGTATGCCGAAGGATTTATGAGTAAGAAGCCGGTTTTATTACATGCTGATTTAATAGGGGGATGTAAATGAAATTGAAAATAGGTATTACATGTTATCCTTCTGTAGGTGGTTCTGGGGTTGTTGGGACAGAGTTAGGAAAGCAATTGGCGGAACGCGGACATGAAATTCATTTTATTACATCGGGTGTACCATTTCGGTTGAATAAAGTGTACCCGAACATTTATTTTCACGAAGTAACAGTAAATCAATATTCTGTTTTTCAATATCCACCTTACGATTTAGCATTAGCGAGTAAAATGGCAGAGGTTGCTCAAAGAGAAAACCTTGATATTTTACATGTGCATTATGCAATCCCTCATGCTATTTGTGCATATTTAGCAAAACAAATGATTGGGGAGCGTATTAAAATTGTTACAACCTTACATGGAACGGATATTACTGTGTTAGGTTCCGACCCTTCGTTAAATAATTTAATTCGCTTTGGTATTGAACAATCTGATGTTGTTACAGCTGTGTCACATTCGTTAATTGAAGAAACGAATGAACTTGTAAAACCAGATAAAGAAATTGAGACGGTATACAATTTTGTAGACGAACGTGTTTATTTCAAGCGTGATATGTCTCAATTAAAAAAAGAATATGGTATACGAGAAAATGAAAAAGTGTTGATTCATATTTCAAATTTCCGAAAGGTTAAGCGTGTACAAGATGTTGTGCAGTCATTTGCCAAAATTGTAAAGGAAGTAGATGCGAAATTGCTTCTTGTTGGTGATGGACCAGAGTTCTGTACTATTTTACAATTGGTGAAAAGTTTACATATTGAGGAACGTGTCTTATTCCTAGGAAAGCAAGATAATGTTGCAGAGCTTCTTGCGATGAGTGATTTAATGCTACTTTTATCAGAAAAGGAAAGTTTTGGTCTCGTTATATTAGAAGCGATGGCGTGTGGTGTGCCTAGTATCGGAACGAGGGTTGGGGGCATTCCAGAGGTCATTCAACATGGTGAGACAGGATATATATGTGAAGTTGGAGATACAGATGGAATAGCTAAGCAAGCAATTCAACTACTAGAAAATGAAGAACTTCACCGTAATATGGGAGAGCGAGCGATGAAATCTGTATATGAGCAGTTTCGTTCGGAAAAAATCGTTTCACAGTATGAGGCGATTTATTATGACATACTAAGGGATGACAAGAATGGAAAGATTTAAAAAAGCTAGTTCAATTATTGAGATATTAAAACAGCACGGACATGAGGCTTACTTCGTTGGTGGAAGTGTACGCGATCTTATTATCGATAGACCGATTGGAGATATCGATATCGCAACATCTGCTTTACCAGAAGAAGTAATGGCTATTTTCCCAAGACATGTTCCGGTTGGTCTTGAGCATGGAACTGTAATTGTTGTAGAAAATGGTGAACCGTATGAGGTAACTACTTTTCGAACAGAAAGCGAATATGAAGATTTTCGGAGACCTAGTAGTGTTCAATTTGTCCGTTCATTAGAAGAGGATTTAAAACGACGTGATTTCACGATGAATGCAATTGCAATGACAGAGGAAGGCGAAATGGTTGATTTATTTGCTGGAAAAGAAGCGATTCGTCTGAAGGAAATTACAACGGTTGGAGATGCTGCAGACCGTTTTCAAGAAGATGCACTGCGAATGATGCGTGGTATTCGGTTCGTAAGTACGTTAGGTTTCTCTTTGGAAATAAAGACGAAACAAGCAATTGAAACGTATGGGCATTTGCTCGAACATATAGCGATTGAAAGAATTACAGTTGAATTTGAAAAATTGTTGACCGGTACATATTGTGTGAATGGTCTTCAAGAGTTAGTAGAAACGAAGCTATTTTCTCATCTGCCATATTTGCAAATGTCAGAAGAAAGACTCTTGAAAGCTACGCAGTATAAATGGGATTCTTTCGAAACAGACGTTGAGGCGTGGGCATTTTTCTTATATTGTATCGGAGAAGAGCATCCATCTGTCTTTTTACGTCAATGGAAGTTCTCGAATAAAAAGATTAAAGATATCGTAGCGGTTTTATTAGCAATTCGTTCTAGAAAGGAGAAGGAGTGGGATACAATCCTTCTTTATAAAACTGGAATTCGCATCGCTGAGATGGCGGAAAGAGTATATGAAGCGATAATAGAAAGTTATAATAGTGCGTCTGTTAAGCAAGTACAATCATTATTTCATGCATTGCCGATCAAAAATCGTCAAGAAATGAATGTGACTGGTAATGATTTATTAAGCTGGGCAGATAAAAAGCCAGGTCCGTGGGTTGCCGAAATGCTTCAAAATATTGAAGAAGCAATCGTACAAGGAGATTTAGTTAATAAGAAAGAGAATATAAGGGAGTGGCTACAAAGATGCAATCTACTATAAGAAAGCAGTTATTACAAGTTTTTTCTGAAGCAGATGGTGCATTTGTATCTGGTCAAACACTTAGTGACAAACTTGGCTGTTCGAGAACCGCTGTATGGAAGCATATGGAGGACCTTCGTAATGAAGGGTATGAACTAGAAGCTGTACGCCGCTTAGGGTATCGAATTGCTAGTAAACCAGATAAAGTAACTGCTAATGAGATTCAATTAGGATTACAAACAGAGCGTATCGGTAGAACGGTTTATTTTGAAGAATCGGTTGAATCTACTCAGCATATTGCAGCGAGACTTGCTTATGAAGGCGCAGAAGAGGGAACAATTGTCGTTGCTGAAGAACAAACAGCAGGTAGAGGACGTTTAAGTAGAAAATGGTATTCTCCAAAAGGAACAGGAATTTGGATGAGTATTATTTTGCGTCCATCTATTCCAGTTCATCATGCACCACAGCTTACTTTATTAGCAGCTGTTAGCGTAGCGCAAGCAATTGAAAAATGTACCGGTGTAAACGTAGGGATTAAATGGCCAAATGATATTTTAATTCAAGGTAAAAAAGCTGTCGGTATATTAACAGAGATGCAAGCTGATCCAGATAAAATTAATGCTGTTATTATGGGGATTGGCATTAATGCAAATCAGAAACAAGAACATTTTGATGAGGAAATTCAGCAAATTGCAACTTCATTAGCAATTGAATCGGATAAGCCGATTGTTCGTGCGGAACTTATGCAACAAATTTTCTTGCAACTAGAGAAATTGTATGAAGAGTATTTAAAAAATGGCTTCTCTGTTATTAAAATTCTTTGGGAAAGTTACGCAGTAAGTATCGGAAAAGAAATTACAGCTCGAACGATGAAGGAAACTATTAATGGGCTAGCAAAAGGGATTACGGAGGATGGCGTATTGTTACTTGAGGATCATCAAGGAAAAGTGCACCACATTCATTCTGCTGATATAGAAATTAAGTAAAAGAAGTTCCTATTTTGGAGCTTCTTTTTGTTATTTAGATACTAATAAATTTCACATACCGTAATAGGGATAGAAAATTATTTTTTCGAAAAAATGTAGCAATTCCTTTTCAGAGTTTGCTATAATTAGTTCGAATATGGGCAGTATCAAAGCGAACTGCACCATTATTTCACGCAGTATGAAAAAATAATAATTTGGATTCTGCCTTGATCCAATAACGGACTGGGACAGAGGGATGAATAATGCCGACTAACACACAACCCTTCTGCCCTTTTATGGCCAGAGGGGTTTTTTATATGATTTCGGCCATCTCCTCTCTCCTGCATAAAGGAGGAGTAGTTTTTGAAAACAAAAACAGATTTTTTGAAAATGAAAGAGCAAGGTGAGCCGATTACAATGCTAACGGCGTATGATTATCCATCTGCTAAATTAGCAGAAGAAGCTAAAGTCGATATGATTTTAGTGGGTGATTCTCTAGGAATGGTTGTACTTGGGTATGATTCAACAGTTCCAGTAACTGTAGAGGATATGATTCATCATACGAAAGCTGTACGCCGCGGAGCGAAAGAGACGTTTATTGTAACTGATATGCCATTTATGTCTTATCATGTCTCATTGCAAGATACGATGGTTAATGCACGTCGCATTGTTCAAGAGAGCGGGGCACATGCATTAAAGGTAGAAGGTGCTGGAGAAGTTATATCAACTATTCACTACTTAACGAATGCGGGAATTCCCGTTGTGGCGCATTTAGGTTTAACTCCTCAATCTGTAGGAGTGCTAGGTGGGTATAAAGTACAAGGGAAAGATGCTGAAAGTGCAAAAAAATTAATAGAAGATGCAAAGAAATGTGAGGAAGCTGGTGCGATAGCACTTGTGTTAGAGTGTGTGCCAATGCAATTAGCAGAACTTATTTCAGAGCAGTTAACAATTCCGATAATCGGAATTGGAGCAGGACAAAAAGTAGATGGGCAAGTTCTTGTATATCATGATCTTATCTCGTACGGCGTAAATCGTGTTCCGAAATTTGTGAAGCAATATACGTCTGTTCAAGAGGAGATTGTGCGAGGGATTTCGCAATACGTTACTGAAGTAAAGACAGGGCAATTTCCTGAAGAAAAACATTCATTCACAATGAAAGAGGAAGAGTGCTTAGCGTTATACGGAGGAAAACAATAATGAAAATCATAACTACAGTGCAAGAGATGCAGCAAATTACAAACGACCTTCGTACAAGTGGAAAAAGTATCGGTTTTGTTCCAACGATGGGGTATTTACACGAAGGCCATGCTACGTTACTACGTAAGGCAAGGGAAGAAAATGAAATTGTAGTGTTAAGTGTATTTGTAAATCCACTACAATTTGGACCAAATGAAGATTTAGATCGATACCCACGTGATATTGATAGAGATGAAAATGTAGCAAAAGAAAATGGTATTGATTATTTATTTTATCCGAGTGTAGAAGAGATGTATCCAGCAGAACAAACGACAACAGTAGAAGTTGTGAAGCGTACCGACGTATTATGTGGTAAACAAAGACCTGGTCATTTCGCTGGTGTTGCGACTGTACTAATGAAACTATTTAATATTACATTGCCAACGCGTGCTTATTTCGGTATGAAAGATGCACAGCAAGTAGCTGTAATTGAAGGATTCGTAACTGATTTTAATATTCCCGTTACGATCGTACCAGTTGATATTGTAAGGGAAGAAGATGGATTAGCGAAAAGTTCTCGTAATGTGTATTTATCACTAGAAGAACGCGAAGAGGCTCCTCATTTATACCGCAGTCTATGTATAGCGAAAGAACGAATTGAGGCAGGCGAACGTAATCCAGAAATCATTATGAATTTTGTGAAAGAGCATATTGAGAAGTATACGAAAGGCACTGTAGATTATGCTGATTTATATGCATATCCTTCATTAAAAGCAATAGATAAAATTGAAGGAAGAATCATTTTAGCGATTGCAGTTAAGTTTGAACATGTACGATTAATTGACAATATAACATTAATGGGGAAATAAGGGGGAGCATCTATGTTTCGCACAATGATGAGAGCGAAGTTACATCGCGCAACTGTAACAGAAGCAAATTTAAATTATGTAGGTAGTATTACAATTGATGAAGATTTAATGGATGCGGTAAATATTGTAGAAAATGAAAAAGTACAAATTGTAAATAACAACAATGGAGCTCGCTTAGAGACATATGTTATTAAAGGAGAGCGCGGTAGCGGTGTTGTGTGTTTAAATGGTGCAGCTGCAAGACTTGTACAACCGGGTGATAAAGTTATTATTATTTGCTATGGTTTAGTGGCAGAAGAAAATATTCATAAACAAGAGCCGAAAATTGCAGTATTAGACGATGATAATCAAATTATTGAAATGTTAGGTGCTGAAAAAGCTGGCACGATATTATAAGTAGGAAGGCTATCTCTAATTAAGGAGATAGCTTTTTTGTGCATCTTTTCATTAAGATGAGGTAAAACKTGGTATAGTAACATTATATAATTTTTGTGTTTGATAGGTAAGAAATTGAGGTGTTACATATATGAGTAAGCGTTATGTCGTTGTTGATTTAGAGACGACAGGKAACTCCTGGAAGGATGGGAAGGATAAAATCACCCAAATTGCAGCTGTTGTAGTGGAAGATGGAGAGATATTAGAGATTTTTTCATCTTTTATTAATCCGAAGAGAGAGATTCCCCTATTTATTACAGAATTAACTGGGATTGATGAAGATCTTGTAAAGCAAGCCCCGTTATTTCGAGATGTAGCCCCGATGATTGTTGAGCTATTACAAGGTGCGGCTTTTGTTGCACATAACGTTCACTTTGATTGGAATTTTTTAAATGAAGAATTAAGGCAGGCTGGATATACAGAAGTACATTGTCCTAAAATTGATACAGTTGAATTGGCACAAATTCTTTTGCCGACAGCTGATAGTTATAAATTACGTGATTTAGCTAAGCAGCATGAGCTAGAGCACGATCAACCACATCGTGCGGATAGTGATGCTCTTGCAACAGCGGAGTTGTTTTTACAATTTTTAAGTGAAATTGAAAAGTTACCACTTGTCACATTACAATCGCTTTATGAATTAAGTGATGTTTTCCAAAGTGATATAGCGGATGTACTTTCTGAAAATATTTTAAAGAAAATGATGCATGGTAAAGAAAGGGCAGAGGAGTATGAAGTGTATCGAAATATTGCGATTCGAAAGCGGAATTATTCTTTAGGCCTCAGTGAAACATGCGCATCTAAATTTGATGCTTTCTTACATAAGGCAATGGATAAACTTGAATTGAATATGCCAAAGTTTGAAAAAAGAGAAAGCCAACAAATTATGATGAAGGAAATATATACAGCGCTAAGAGATTCTAGGTTTTCACTGATTGAAGCAGGAACAGGTACGGGGAAGACGCTTGCGTATTTACTTCCAAGTATTTATTTCGCAAAGAAAAAAGAAGAACCTGTCATTATAAGTACACAAACTGTACAATTGCAACAACAAATACTAGAAAAAGAAATTCCGTTATTACAGAAAATAATGCCATTTTCATTTGAAGTAGCTCTTCTGAAAGGGAGAAAGCATTATCTTTGTCTACATAAATTTGAATATGCTTTGCAAGAGGAAGAAAAAAATTATGATATGGCGCTCACAAAGGCAAAAATTTTAGTGTGGTTATTGCAAACGGAAACCGGCGATCGTGATGAATTAAATATTCCTGAGGGCGGAAAGTTACTTTGGAACCGTATTTGTAGTGATGCGTATAGTCCGGGCGGGATGCAAAGTAACTGGTTTAGTCGTTGTTTTTATCAACGAGCGAAGAATAAAGCATTGTTTGCAGATATTGTTATTACAAATCATGCGTTATTATTTCAAGATTTTTCAAGTGAAGAACCACTGTTTGCTTCATGTGAACATATTATTTTTGATGAAGCTCATCATATCGAGGAAGCGGCGAGTAGAACATTCGGTGAACAGTTCTCATGTATGTATTTTCAATTAGCTTTATCTCGTCTTGGTACGTTAGAAACAGATGATGTGCTTTCTAAAGTATATAAAATGATGAAAAAATCAGAGCAAGCTTCTCGTTCGACTTTCCGTATGGTGAGTCATAGTTTGAAGGAACTTAAATTTGATGCAGATGAACTATTCCAAATGTTACGTGCTTTCATATTTAAACAAACAAAGCAGGAACAAGGGATGAGCAATATGCCGCTCATTTATCGATATAACACGGAAGTAGAGACAGGTAAGTTATGGGATAGCATTACCGAGTTAACAAATCGTTTTGTATATGATGTAAGAAAATTAGTGACTACACTTGAGAAGCAAGTTGATATATTGCAAAGTAAATTAGAATGGGAGATGCATGTTGTTACAGGTGAATTTATGCACTTAATTGAGTTGTTGAGAAAGATGGTACAATCTTTACAATTACTCATTTTAGAAAAAAATTCATACGTAACATGGATGGAGACTGAAACGAAGGGAACGATTCATTCAACAGTTTTATATGCGCAGCCTGTTCATATTAGTGAAAGATTTGCTGATGAATTTTTAACAGAAAAAAAGAGTGTTATTTTCACATCAGCAACGTTAACAGTTAGTGATTCGTTCGACTATATAAAAGAGGAGCTAGGTTTGCATGATTTTGCGCCCAATACATTAAAGGTTCCATCACCATTTCGTTTTGAAGAACAAATGAAATTAATGGTTTCAACTGATGTGCCTTTTATTAAGCAAGCAAGTAATGAGGAATATATTGAATCTGTATCGGCACATATTGCGAAAATAGCGAAAGCTACAAAAGGTAGAATGCTTGTTTTATTTACTTCGTATGAAATGTTGAAAGAAGCGTATACGAATTTGAAAAGTGATGATTCATTAGAAGGATATTTATTATTAACACAAAGTGTGAATAATAAGAGCCGAAGTCGCCTCATTCGTAAATTTCAAGAGTTCGACAAATCGATTTTGTTAGGAACAAGTAGTTTTGGGAAGGGATAGATATACCTGGAGATGCTCTGAGTTGCCTTGTCATTGTCCGTCTGCCCTTTACGCCTCCTAATCAGCCGATGATGGAAGCAAAAGGAGAG
>NZ_JBFUIN010000082.1:0-11516 GCF_056401855.1 Bacillus sp. P4_D3 | reverse complement strand
ATTCATGATACCTCTTTAAAAATTCAGCATTCTGTGTAATCCACGGTTCATTCCAAGGATGTCCGATAATCTTTACTTTTTCAGAAAATGTATTTAAAAGTCCGCAATGATCCGCATGGTGATGCGTAATCACTACMGTTTCAATATCTTCTATCTTATACCMTAATGCACCTAATTGACTTTCTAATGCCTTCTTTGCTTCTTCTGTATTTGTCCCTGTATCAATTAACGTTAATGTTTCTCCCTCAACTAAAAACACATTCACTGTCTCAACTGCAAATGGAACAGGAATCTCCATTCGATGAATCGCCGTCATGCTTAGCCCCCCCTGTCTTTTTCCGGTTCAAAATGAATACCTCTTCAGTTTACAACTTCCCTATAAATTTGTCATTATTTTCAGATAAAAAGAGGTGTTTTCCATAAAAAAACGAATGTATGTACATTTATAAGCATTTCTAACCAAATTCAAAGGAGGCACATCATGTCTATGCAAAACATTTCCTTTCTCGGTGCAGGCTCTATTGCCGAAGCGATTATTGGTGGTTTATTAAACGCAAATGTTGTTAAGGGAGAACATCTCACTGTAAGTAATCGTTCTAACGAGACAAGATTACAGGAGTTACATAAAAAATACGGTGTCAAAGGTACACATAATAAAAAGGAGTTACTTGCTGATGCAAATATTCTTTTTCTAGCGATGAAGCCAAAAGATGTCGCAGAAGCGATTATTCCTCTTAAAGAATACATAAATAATGACTTGCTTATTATTTCGTTACTAGCAGGTGTTTCTACTCATTCAATTAGAAACCTACTTCAAAAAGACGTTCCGATTATTCGTGCAATGCCAAATACATCTGCGGCTATTTTAAAATCCGCTACTGCTATCTCACCTTCAGAACACACAACGGAGGAACATATTCGCATTGCAACATCGTTATTTGAAACGATTGGTCTCGTCTCTGTTGTAGAAGAAGAAGATATGCATGCTGTCACTGCATTATCCGGAAGTGGACCAGCTTATATTTATTATGTGGTAGAGGCAATGGAAGAGGCCGCAAAAAAAATTGGTTTAAAAGAAGATGTTGCAAAATCACTTATTCTTCAGACGATGATTGGTGCTGCTGAAATGCTAAAAGTAAGCGAAAAACACCCTTCTATTTTGCGAAAAGAAATTACTTCTCCTGGCGGAACTACCGAAGCAGGTATTGAAGTATTACAGGAGCATAATTTTCAACAAGCATTAATCTCCTGTATTACACAAGCAACGAAACGATCACACGATCTTGGAAAAACATTAGAAAAAATAGCAGAAGAAAAATAAAAAACGGAGCTCAACTTTATTTGAGCTCCGTTTTTTATTTTAATCATATGATATGCTTTTAGTTATTACTCTTACCAAAAATCTCTTCTTGCAGACGACGACCTGTTGGTGTTGCTGCAAGTCCACCTTCTGCTGTTTCACGAAGTGCTACTGGCATCGTTTGTCCAATTCTAAACATCGCCTCAATGACTTCATCACATGGAATTGTACTAGTTACACCAGCTAATGATAAATCAGCTGAAATCATGGCATTCGCAGCTCCTGCTGCATTACGTTTTACACAAGGTACTTCTACAAGCCCTGCAACAGGATCACATACTAAACCAAGCATATTCTTTAATGAAATCGCCATCGCTGTAGCTGCTTGATCTTGTGTTCCACCAGCCATCTCAACTGCTGCTGCTGCTGCCATTCCACTTGCTGAACCTACTTCAGCTTGGCAACCTCCTGCCGCGCCGGAAATACAAGCATTATTCGCAACAACCATACCGAAAGCTCCTGCTGTAAATAAAAATTCAATCATTTCTTCGCGTGTCGGCTGTAATTTTTCCTGCAGTGCAAAGAGTACACCTGGCACTGTTCCAGCAGATCCTGCTGTTGGTGTTGCACAAATGATTCCCATCGCCGCGTTTACTTCATTTGTTGCGACAGCTCTACTCACTGCGTCCAAAATTGTATCTCCAGATAAGCCTTTTCCACTCTTTAAATACGCTTGGACTTTCACAGCATCCCCGCCAGTTAAACCAGTCGGTGATTTTACACCACGAATACCTCGTTCTACTGCTTGCTCCATCACGACTAAGTTCTTTTCCATTCCAGCAATTACTTCTTCACGTGAGATGCTTCTTGTTTCCATTTCACATTGAATCATAATTTCTGCGATTTTTACATTTTGCTCTTTAGCTTGCGCCACTAGTTCCGCTGCGTTCCGAAACATGGTGTGTCCCCCCTGCAATTAATCCATAATAGTTACTTGACAAATATTTTGTTGCCCATTTATTTCTGCRATTACTTCATCTGCTAATAATTCATCTGTTTCAATGACCATAAGCGCTCTTCTTCCTTTTTCTTTACGAGAAACACTCATTGTACTAATGTTAATCTCATGCTTAGCAAGGATCGAAGCTACAGCTGCGATAGCACCAAAGCGATCGTTATTTACAATAAGTAGTGCTGGACTCGTGCCTGTTAATTGAAGATCGAATCCGTTTAATTCTACTACTTCAATTTTACCGCCACCAATTGAGCAAGCAACAACTTCAATTTCCTCTTCACCTTTATACAGACGAATTTTCGCTGTATTTGGATGCGGAGCATTTGCATCTTCTTCAATGAATTCCACTTCAATCCCGCGTTCTTTTGCAATATCTAACGCACTTGGAATACGTAAATCATCTGTTTCAAATCCTAGTATTCCACCGATTAGCGCTACATCCGTACCGTGACCACGGTATGTTTTTGCAAATGAACCATATAATGAAATGCTAACTCTCTCTGGCTCATGACGAAACAGCTGACGAGCAACTTGCCCCATTCTTGCCGCGCCTGCTGTATGTGAACTTGATGGACCAATCATCACYGGACCAATAATATCAAACACTGAGCGGTACTTCATCATAACTCCCCCTAAACCTCTATGAAAATTTTTTCTACTATTCTATTAAGCTGCCACATCTGTTGCTTTTCCAGCCGTACCACGAATTAGATAGTTTTTGAATAGCAGTGGACCAATATATCCTGAAATAATACCAAATACCATAATACACAAGAAACATAACGTTACTTTCATTGGATCATTAAATCTAATCCTTCTGGTACACGTTTTTTAATTTGTTTTATTAAAAATGATATAAGATAACCAGCAATAAAGCCTGGTAGCAATCAAAATTTTAACACAGAAGCCCCTACAAGGATAGCATAAACAGGTGATATACCCATCGCTAATGCGCTACTCCGCCTAGACTACCTGCTGATTGTCCAACCTCTTTTAAAAATGGCATACCAATTAAATCTCCACCAACGTATAATTGAAAAGCTTCAACTAAGAAACTTGCAACGGCCGTATTCGCTAAAGCTCCCATTGCTTTCATACCGTTTGGTGCTTTAAAACTAAAGAGTGAAAAAAGACTTAGTACAAATAATAGTAATATCGTTCCCTTAATAATCTCCATGATGCCCTCTCACTTTTTAGTCAATTTCGTTTGTTACGAAAAATGGCTAAAACGCACGCTGTAACTTACTATAAAGTGAAACTTTAATCAGTGGGGGGTTTGTCCATCCCCACTGATTATTAGCCTTCACCAATCGGGCATTAACGGGCAGTTATCTCCCAACTAACTTCCTCGCATTCGCTGAATTTTGAGGCGGGAGTCTTACTGCCGGCGAATAGCGGGATAAATTATAATGTGCCCTCATTATAGCTTGTTTTTTATGAAACGCTTACTTTTATTGAATTTTAAAATTTCTGAATAAAAGTCTGTTTTTCCTATTTGTATCACTTGTATGTCGTCCTACTTATATAACAGTTTTTCTAAAAAATCGATATTATATATTTTTATCCTATATCTCTAAACCATTTCAACTTTCTGTGTTATCCAATATAAATATAAAATGATAACAGTTGTAGTAAAAAAAAAATTTATTATAAATAAAAAAAATGGCAAACATATGTTACCATTTTTTTGAATATCACTTTTCTACTGGAAATGATTTCAAATCCATCGCGATTTCTGTATTAGAAAATAACTCTCTTGCTTCTTTCAGCAATTCCTTATATGTATCTCCTTGATAACGAGAACTAATATGAGTCAATATTAATCGCTTTACATTTGCATTTAATGCAATACGCGCAGCTTGTTCTGTTGTTGAATGGAAATAGTCATGTGCTTGCTGTTCATCTTCTGCCGCAAAAGTCGCTTCATGAACAAGTACGTCAGCATCTTGCGCAAGCTCTCTACTCGCTTCGCAATATCGTGTATCACCTAAAATTGTAATAACCCTTCCTTTTTGAGGCGGGCCGATAAAATCTTTTCCATTTAACACTGTGCCATTCTCTAATTCAACTACTTCACCATCTTTTAAACGTTTAAAAACCGGACCAGGTTTCACACCCATTCCCAGCAACTTATCCACTAAAAGAGCTCCCTGTATATCTTTCTCTACAATTCGATATCCGAAACATTCGATTCCGTGTGATAACCTTTTTGTTTCTACACAGAATTCATTATCCTCAAACACAATACCTTCTTCCGTAATCTCAACGATTTCAAGTGGATATTTAACATGTGTCGTACTTACTAATAATGCTACTTCAATAAATTGTTTAATTCCTTTTGGGCCGTACACTGTTAACGGCGTCGTTCCTCCTTGAAAAGAACGGCTCCCTAATAAACCAGGCAAACCAAAAATATGATCTCCATGTAAATGGGTAATAAATATTTTTTCAATGCGTCTTGGGCGTACAGATGTATGTAAAATTTGATGCTGAGTCGCTTCACCACAGTCAAATAGCCACGTTTGCCCTCGTTCTTCTAACAATTGTAAGGCGATTGCTGAAACGTTCCTTCCTTTTGAAGGAACACCTGCACCAGTTCCTAAAAATACAAATTCCACTTTCTTTCCTCCAGCTCTTTATATAATCTATCTTTCATCTTACGGAATGTTATTTCAAATGGCAAATTGAATTTACATAGACAATCATCTAGACAACTATATAACACGAACATTTAAACAAAAAACTTAACAGTCGTTCGTGTTTTGTAGTAATATAACTATATCACATATAAAGGGAGCGTTTTATTATGAAAGAAGTATTTCGTTTACAAACTGATTTTTCATCTTCATTTGATCGCTGGGTAAGTTCTTTCGTTTCTGATCACCCAGCACAACTAGAGTGGACGACTTTAAAAGAATTAATTCATGAATACACAACATCACATACAAATGAGACGTTACCAACATATATTTCTTCAGCTTTAACATATTACGCACAACGCGTTTCAACAACAAACAGCTCAGAGATTGTTATTTTTGAAAACCCTACAATCTCATAATCTATAATAAAAAGCACTGTAATCAGTGCTTTTTATTTATATCCATACTCCTTGTTTTAACTTGGCACGGGGCTAAAAAAGGATCTGACCGCTTCTACGCATGGCTAGATCCTCTCTTCCATCTAAAAAAGAAGGGTTTAAATCCATAACACCTTTTACATATACCCATTTTTTCACTTTCAACAAATAAGCATCAGCTATGAATCCGACACACTCCATACTCGTTTGCTCTCCTTGTTTTCAACTTGGCATGGGGCTAAAAAAGGATTTGACCGCTTCTACGCATGGCTAGATCCTCTCTTCCATCTAAAAAAGAAGGGTTTAAATCTCTAAAACTTTCTACATAAACTTATTTTTTAATTTTTGCTGAAACGACTTTTCTTGCTTACGTAATAGTTGACTACCTCGCTGTAAAAGAGCTGTTCCGTATTTATCATTAATTTGATTAATAACAGCAAGTAACGGCTCTTCTTTCGCATCTTCTTCAAATGAAAACAAATCTAACTGTTTCACCGATTCTGTCTTCCACCCTAATTCAGTAGCTGTAACACCTAACAGACGAACAGAATCACCATCCCAGTGTTGCTTCCATAAACGGGATGCCGCTTGAAAAATAACCCGTTCTTCCCATATTGCATTTTTCAATTGTTTACTCCGTGTTACTGTGCGGCGATCATGGTATTTAATCATAATTTGAATGTTATAACTAACGAGAGTTCGTTTTTGTAGCCTTTTGCTTACTGATTTCGATAATCTTTCTAACATATCAAGTAATTCTTTTTCTTCGTCCATATCCTTTGAGAAAGTCATCGAATTTCCAACGCTTTTATGTTGTCCCATTTGATTCGGGTCAACTTCCCTGTCATCCATACCTTTTGCACGTTTTTGTAAATCAACACCATGCTTTCCAATTTTAGCGCGAATGATATGCTCGTCTCCTTTTGCTAACTGTTCAATTGTATGTATATGAATGTCTTTTAATTTTTCAGCTGTTTTCTCTCCGATTCCATGCATCTCTGCAACTGATCGTGGCCAAATGATTTCTGGGATATCACGTTTTCGAAGTACTGTAATACCAAGAGGTTTTTTCATATCTGAAGCAGTCTTTGCTAGGAAAAGATTTGGAGCGATTCCAATGCTACATGGAAGCTGTATCTCTGTTAGTAACGCTTGTTGAATCATCTTCGCTATTTCAGGAGGCGAACCGAGCGCATAGCAATCTGTAATATCTAAATACCCTTCATCTATAGAAACTGGTTGTATTTTTTCTGTAAAACGGGAAAGAATTTGAAACATTTGAAATGAAGCTTCTCGATATAATGTAAAATTAGGATGCCTCACAACTAATTGCGGACATAATCTCTTTGCTTCCCATAGAGGCATCGTCGTACGTATTCCATTTTCTCTCGCCTCATAACTACATGTTATGATAATCCCTTTTCTCTCTTTTTCATTCCCCGCAATCGCTAATGGCTTTCCTTGTAATGATGGGTCATGAGCAATTTCAACAGATGCGAAAAAACAATTCATATCTACATGTAAAATAACACGTCCATTTTTCGGATACATTTCTCGCATACTACTCACCCCTCAAAGAACATTTGTTCCTTCATTATATCAAATTTCTTTAAAAGTTATAATAATTATTGGCTTTTCTCTATCTATTTTTTGCTATACTGTACGTAACAAATGGATATTATTGTAAAGGATATGAATCGTTATGAAACAACATAATAAACTCAATTATGTATTTATTATTATTATAGTAATCCTTGCGATTAATTATTTGTTACTTCCCCTTTTTAACATTAACATTTACGCTTTAGGAATCTTCTCTCATTTCATACGTTTTACAACAACTTATGTACTTCCATGGGTCTTCTTATATTGGCTTATCCGCCTTGTGAAAGCACTTGAATCAAAATAAAAAAAGACGTGTAAACCATAATTGGTTCACACGTCTTTTTTACTTTATTACTTACTTCGCTACTTCTTCGATAATAGCTACAACTAATTCTGCTGTTTTCGCTAATTCTTCAACAGGAATTTTTTCATTTGTTGTATGAATTTCTTCATAACCAACTGCTAAGTTAACTGTTGGGATACCATGTCCTGCGATTACGTTCGCATCACTTCCGCCACCACTTTGGTGAAGAGAAGGCGTACGACCGATGTTTTCAGCTGCACGTTTCGCAACTTCTACAACGTGATCGCCAGCAGCAAACTTAAATCCTGGATACATAACGTTTACTTCAACGTCTGCATGACCACCCATTTCTTTTGCAGTTGTTTCAAATGCTTCTTTCATTTTTGCAACTTGCACTTCCATTTTCTCATTTATTAAAGAGCGAGCTTCTGCAAAGATTTGAACATGATCGCAAACGATATTTGTTTGTGTACCACCTTCAAAACGTCCAATATTTGCAGTTGTTTCAGAATCGATACGACCAAGTGGCATCTTTGCGATTGCTTTTGCTGCGATAGTAATTGCAGATACACCTTTTTCTGGTGCTACGCCAGCGTGAGCTGTTTTCCCACGAATAATCGCATTCACTTTCGCTTGTGTTGGCGCTGCAACTACAATTTCACCAACTTTTCCATCACTATCTAATGCATAACCATATTTTGCTGTAATACGCTCACGGTCTAACGCTTTTGCACCAATAAGACCAGATTCTTCTCCAACTGTAATAATAAATTCAATTTTACCATGAGGAATGTTTTTCTCTCTTAAGACACGAATCGCTTCAAACATAGATGCTAATCCAGCTTTGTCATCGGCTCCTAAAATTGTAGTACCATCTGATACGATATATCCATCTTTAATAGAAGGCTTAATTCCATTACCAGGAACTACTGTATCCATATGAGAAGTGAAATAAATTGTATCAACACCGTCTTTTGTTGCTGGTAAAGTACAAATTAAGTTACCTGCACCATGACCAGTCACACCCATCGTGTCATCCTCAAATACTTCTACACCTAAAGCAGTAAATTTCTCTGTTAACACTTTGCAAATTTCTGCTTCAAATTTTGTTTCAGAATCTACTTGTACTAACTCCATAAATTCATTTACTAAACGTTCTTGATTAATCATAAGACTGCGCCTCCTGCACTACCATTATGTATGTAACAACATTAATTATAACAGAATTTCGCAAAAGTTTCGAAATACAAGACAAAAAACAGATGGTTAACACATCTAGATACCCATCTGCCTTCTATTACTCGTTTAACAATACCCAGCGCATATGATCTTCCCATATGCCATTTACCATTAGCATTTTTCGAGATACACCTTCATATTGAAATCCTATCTTCGTCACTACTTGTATAGATGCTAAATTTCGTGGCATAACTGGTGCTTCTATACGATGTAAATGAAATTCTTCAAATGTAACTTGAATTGCTTTTCTAAGCGCTTCTGTTGTGTAACCTTTATTCAATTCTTCCTTATCTAATTTATAGCCAAGTACACAAGATTGATAAATTCCGCGAACAATTAGATTAAATGAAATACATCCAATAATTTTTGTATCATCACCCTTTTTAAAAATCCAAAGCCTGATTATCTTACCTTCCGCGAACTCTTTTCTATCCTTTTGTAACTTTTTCTTTTGATAATCTAACGTGAAAAAACCCTCCGGTCTATACTCTTCCCACGCTTTTAAAAATTCACGATTTTTGTCGTAATATTGAAGAACTTTTTCCGCATACGACTCATCAATTTCTCTTAAATGTAAACGATCTGTTTCGTATATTTTCATCATCGTATCTCCATTCTTCATGCTTGCATAACAAAAAACTAGTACTCTATCTTTTAATATATTCTCTACACACACACATATTTCCTGTTCTACTTTACACACACTTCTCGAAATTTGTCATTTCTCTCCCCTTGTCCACAATTTCATTTCTCGTTACAATGAAATTGTACTGATTTGCAAGGAGGTTTAACGATGCATAAAAAAGCTCAAAAAATTATGGTTTATATAATGCTAATTTCTATGCTTGTAACAACATTACTTACTGGCGCAAGTATGTTTTGGTAAAAAGGACGATTCACTCGTCCTTTTTTTACTGCTTACACATACAAAATAGACCATCTCGAAATCGAGATAGTCTATCTTGTATTGAACATTTTATTATTTTATATATATTACAATTGCTACAATGCTAAAGGAAAAGGCCATTACAAGTGCTATTACAAAACTTGTATATTGTTTCTGCTGAAATGCCCCAATAACAAAAGTAAGATTGAGTAATGCCATAAATACAATCGCTACAACGTAAGAGCATATATTAAAAGTTGCCAATATGAATGTAATAACAAATAGAAAACCAACACAAAACTGCATGTAAGAAATTTTTGGATTTAAATACATATGAGCAACCCCTTTACTCAATTATCTTTATATATTCTCATTAACGCATGGTTATGTACACATGTCAAGACAACTTATAGAAAAGAAAAAAGCCAACCGTTTCGTTGACTTTTCCAAATGCTATGGCCCCTTTTTCCTTTGCCAATTGCTGAAATGATTTTTTCGATTTCACAATCGATACTTTCGTTCCAAGTGGAATACGATCAAACAAATATTCCACATCATGTTTCTTCATTCTTATACATCCTTGCGAAATATATTTTCCAATTGAACTAGGCTGGTTTGTCCCGTGTATCCCATACTTACTTCCATCCGTTCCTCTTGCATTAAATCCCATCCACCTCGATCCAAGTGGATTTTTTGGAGAGCCCCCAGGAATATCCTTCGCAATATAATAGGGATCCTTCGCCTTCAATACAATGTCAAAGGTTCCTTCTGGGGTTAATTCATTTGTTTTCCCTGTCGCTACTGGAAAAACCTTTTGGATCTTTCCATCATCAATGTAAGCTAGTTTATTCGTTGCTTTATTTACAATTATAAAAGGATCTCCAGCACGTGGGTTATCACCAAGAGGCCAGATTGGTGATAAAGAAAGACATAATAATAAAGAAAGAAGATACGGCATACATAATTCCTACCTTCTAAATAAGTTCTTTTATATTATCCTTTCCCTTAAAACGACTTTTAATGAGTAAATATTGCTCCATTTCATACACAAGTTGAACAAGTTTCGCACGTATCTCAAATTCTTCTCGCGAGACTGGTAAAGGCATTTCTCTAAATACTTCTCGCATTTCTTGAAGTTGTCTTAACGAAATGACCCCTGTACTTTCAGGACGAATAGAATTCCCTATATTTTCAATTACGTCTGCAATCATATCCGCTTGTTCATACGTCCAAGATAGTGATGCAGCTAATGGTATCATTCGCTCCAAAATTTCAAATTGTTGCATACGCATATCAAAATACCGATAATAATAGTCATCTTCACGCATAAATTCATTCTCAAGTTTTTTAAATGATAAATCTTTTGCTTCTTTCAGCATCATTTCTGTTTCAATTAATTCGGCCCCACTCCAATTACTATCTCGATTTCGTAAATAAACGACCATTTCAAACAAAATCGTTCTGAAATGGTCTTCTATTTTCCCTTGATACTCTTTCAGTTTATTCTCACTGCTTGGCATGTACATGTTTACTAATAAAGCGACACTAATTCCAATCGTTAATATAGCAATTTCATTACCAACTATAGACCATGTAATTTGCTTTAATGAATACAGATGCATAACGATAACCGAACTCGTGACAATGCCTTCTTGAATTTTGCACATAACTGCAGTCGGAATAAAGGTAAGCAGTAATACGCTAATCGCAAGTGGTGTATAACCAATCGTTTCAAAAATACAAAACGCAAATACCATCGATAATACACAAGCTAAAAAACGGTGCAACGATACTTGAACGGATTTTCGTTTCGTATTTTGCACGCATAAAATGACTAAAATACCAGCTGAACTATAAAATTCTAATCCTAATAACTGAGCAATAAAAACTGCCGCTCCCGTTCCAAGCGCTGTTTTCACCGTTCTATATCCAATTTTAAACATATCATTACTCCTATATGTATAAATGTATTTAAAAATAGTATAAAAAAAGGATGACGCAATGTCATCCTTTTCTACCTATTATTCACGTACCCTTCACATATTACAATATCTTTTGCAAAAATTCTTTTGCACGGTCACTTTTTGGTGC
>NZ_JBFUIN010000081.1:0-11751 GCF_056401855.1 Bacillus sp. P4_D3 | reverse complement strand
ATTTGCTGTTTATCAAGTGGATTACAAAGAAAGTGAATTTAAAAGCATGTCTTTCCATTTGCAAAACAAAGAAAATAATCAAAAGTGGGGACCGATTAAAGTAGATTTAGCGAATCCTACAGAAAAATATGATTTAGGAAATGGGCATTCTCTAGAACTATTAAGCTATTTTCCTGATTTTTATTTTGATGAGAATGGAAGGCCGAATACGAAAACAAAATTACCGAATAATCCTGCATTCGTCTTTAAAATGTTTACCCCGGAAACACCAGATGGTGAAGTTAGTTTCGTCGGTATTCAGCAAAACATAGAGCCTGACGGGAATAATAAATATAAAATGTCATTTGCAGGTGTGGAAATGCAAAATGCAACAGCTCTTACAGTAAGAAAAGATTTGACGCTTTGGATTCTCGGTATTGGAGGATTTATATTTATGGTTGGTGTGATTCAAGGTATGTATTGGAACCATCGCCGTATTTGGATACAACGTGTTAATGATGAATGGTGGGTTGCAGGCCATACGAATAAAAATTGGTTCGGCTTAAAGAAAGATATTGAAAGAGTACTAGAAGGAACAGCGATTCCACAACCACACGATAAAATGAATGATAAAAAAATTAGTTAAGGTGGGGAAACGATATGGTACAAATAAGTAGTAATTTTCTGTTCGCCGCGTTCATCTTATATTTAATTGCAACTTTATTTTTGGGAGGATCAATTAAAGAAAAAGGTCATAAGTGGGCAAATATAGGTATAACTATAGCAATTTTAGGATTTATTGCGCAAATAGTATATTTTATTACAAGATGGATTGCATCAGGACATGCACCCGTTAGTAATTTCTTCGAGTTTGGTACCTTCTTTGGTATGATGCTTGTGGGAGCTTTTATCATTATGTACTTTGTATATCGTGTAAGTATTATTGGTTTATTTGCTTTACCGGTAGCTCTTTTATTAATCGCTTATGCAAGTATGTTCCCGAGAGAAATTTCGCCGCTTATCCCATCTTTAAAGAGTAATTGGCTACATATTCATGTAACGACAGCGGCAGCGGGACAAGCAATATTAGCAATTAGCTTTATTACAGGCGTAATGTATTTACTGAAAAATGTAGATCAATCAACAAGAAGTAAGCGTACATTTTGGTTAGAGACAGTAGTTTTCACACTTGTTTGTACAGTTGGATTTATTGGAATAACAACGGTATTTTCTAGTATGAAATACGAAGCGAAGTTTCAATGGATTGATAAAAATGAACAACAAGTTGAGATGAAGTATAATCTCCCTGCTTTAGTTGGACCGCATGAAGGGAAATTAATGACGGAAAATAAATTAGAGCCAACAGTTGAAGTCCCAGCGATTGTAAATGCGAAAAAATTAAATACTGTTATTTGGTCAGTGTTAGTCGGAACACTACTTTATATTGTATTAAGACTTGTTTTACGTAAGCGAGTGTCAGCTGCACTTCAGCCGTTAGTAAAGAATACGAATAGTGATTTATTAGATGAAATCGGATATCGTTCTATTGCGATAGGATTCCCAGTGTTTACATTAGGAGCGTTAATCTTTGCAATGATCTGGGCTCAAATCGCTTGGACGCGCTTTTGGGGGTGGGATCCAAAAGAAGTTTGGGCGCTTATTACTTGGCTCTTTTATGCTGCAGTATTGCATTTACGTTTATCTAAAGGATGGCATGGAGAAAAATCCGCCTGGCTTGCAGTAATTGGTTTTGCAATCATTATGTTTAACTTTATTGTAGTAAACTTAATTATCGCGGGTTTACATTCATATGCATAGAGAAATAAAATAGGAGAGTGTATGTCACTTTCCTATTTTATTTTTGTCAATTTTTCTTCTTTTTTGAGAAAAACATGACAAAGTAGTGGTTGATTCTGTAAAATGATGTCGAGGACCAAATATACTGTTCAAAAAAAATACATAGTTTTGGAAAAAAAATGAACAAACTTTATTATTCTTGTGAAGCATAATATGAAGTGGAACGTTAAAAAATGCTTAATTAAACGAGGATAGGTGCAACATTATATTGTAGAAGGGTAGGTGTAAACCGTTGTGGTAAAAATACGCAGCGGGTAGAAATGGAAAATGAATCAAGAATTTTAATTGTAGACGATGAGGATCGTATTCGTCGTTTATTAAAGATGTATTTAGAAAGAGAGCAATACACAATTGAAGAAGCGGATAATGGTGATACAGCTTTAGAAATGGCGTTACAAAATGATTATGATTTAATCCTATTGGATATTATGATGCCTGGTAAAGATGGTATCGAAGTGTGTAAAGGGATTCGTGAGAAGAAAGCGACGCCAATTATTATGCTGACAGCAAAAGGTGAGGAAGTAAATAGGGTACAAGGGTTTGAAGTTGGAACTGATGATTATATTGTAAAACCGTTTAGCCCGCGTGAAGTAGTACTTCGTGTGAAAGCGGTATTACGCCGCGCTGTACCAACGACATTCTTTACACAAGATACAACGACGAAAGATGTTACTGTGTTCCCTCATTTAACAATTGATAATGATGCGCACCGTGTTACAGCGGATGGCAATGAAGTAAACTTAACACCGAAAGAATATGAATTACTATTATTCTTAGCGAAAGCTCCGGATAAAGTTTTTGACCGTGAGCAATTGTTAAAAGAAGTATGGCAATATGAGTTCTTCGGAGATTTACGTACAGTTGATACGCATGTAAAGCGTTTACGTGAAAAGTTAAGTAAACAATCACCAGATGCAGCGAAGATGATTGTTACCGTTTGGGGCGTTGGTTACAAGTTTGAGGTTGTGAACGACTGATGCTTTGGAGAAGTGTAGTAGGGAAGTTATGGATGACCATATTACTTCTCGTTTCGTTTGTTCTTGGATTTGTTGCTATTTTACTTTCACAGTTTTTTAGAACGTATTATGTTGATATGAGTGAAGCTAGGCTTCAGAAAGTTGCAACAAGTGTCACGGAATTAATTGAAGAAGGTGCCGATGTAAAAACGATTGAGGATATTGCTTACAAATTTTCTGATCCACTTTCAAGGATTATCATTGTAGAAGATGGTAAGGAAATTTCTTCTTCGCCGAAACAAGAAGGATTAGTTACTCTTACAATAGATGATTTGAAAAATGATAAAGAATTAGCAGCTGTTTTTACAGATAAAAAGGATATTAAGAATAATATTAGAAAAGCTTCTAATAGTAGGAAGAATAAGAACACTGAAAATGATATTATGATCGTCGGGAAACCAGTACAGTCAAAAAATCAAAGTGCGGTGTTTGTATATGAATCATTGCAAGTTCCAATACAAGGTATGGAGAGAACGACTGATTTTATTTTCTTATCAGCCGGGATTGCGATTATTTTAACAACTTTCTTTGCATTTTTCTTATCTACTCGAATTACGGCACCGCTTCGTAAAATGCGTGAGGTTGCATTTGAGGTAGCGCGCGGGAAATTTGATACGAAAGCCCCTATGGTGTCGCAGGACGAAATTGGTGAGCTTGCAACTGCTTTAAATCAAATGGGGAAACAGTTGAAGTTTAATATGAATGCCCTACAGCAAGAAAAAGAGCAGTTAGCTAGCATTTTGAGTAGTATGGCAGATGGTGTTATTACGTTAAATCAAGAAGGTGAAGTCGTTGTTATCAACCCACCGGCAGAGCATTTCTTACAAGTTTGGCAAGAAGAAAAAGAAGTGGAGTTAAGTAAAAAACTGCCTTCTGAACTTGTTGAACTATTCCATCTCGTTGTAGAAAGTGAGCAACAACAAGTTGTTGAAATTAATTTGCAAAAAGGTAACTACGTAGTTCTTATGACACCGCTTTACAATCAAACAAAAATTCGCGGAGCTGTAGCAGTATTGCGAGATATGACGGAGGAGCGTCGTCTTGAGAAAATGCGTCAAGACTTTATTGCAAATGTATCACATGAACTTCGTACACCGATGGTAATGCTTCAAGGATATAGTGAAGCAATTTTAGATGATATTGTGCAAACGAAAGAAGAAATTAATGAGTTTGTTCAAATTATTTATGATGAATCTGTTCGTTTAGGTAAACTTGTAAATGAGCTATTAGATTTAGCTCGTATGGAAAGTGGGCATGTAGAGTTACATATAGGTGAAGTAGATATTCACCCATTTGTCGAAAAAATTGGCCGTAAATTCCAAGGGATTGCAAAGGATAAAGAAGTCCAATTAACAGTGGATTTCCAAAGTCCAATTGAACGATATCCGTTTGATGCAGACCGTATGGAACAGGTATTGACGAATTTAATTGATAATGCAATCCGCCATACAAATGCAGGTGGCCATGTTACACTTGTAATTAATACGAAAAATAGTGGCCTTACTTTCGAAGTGCAAGATTCAGGTGCTGGTATTCCAGAAGAAGATATTCCGTTCTTATTCGATCGATTCTATAAAGCTGATAAAGCGAGAACGCGCGGGAAAAAAGTTGGTACAGGACTTGGGCTTGCGATTGCTAAAAATATTGTTCAAGGTCATGACGGGAAGATTTCTGTATCAAGTGTCGTTGGAGAAGGAACTATATTCTCTGTACATTTACCAAATCGTATAATTTAGATATATATGTTTTTTTAGGTAATCATGAATAAAAGCTCTACTGTTTTTTATTTTTTTGTAAGTGCAATTAAATAAAGAATGGTAGAGTTTTTTTCTTTAATAATCAGAATGAAAATAAAAAGAGAGGTGCCATAATGAAATGAAACTTTATACAAAAACAGGTGATAAAGGGGAAACGAGTGTCATAGGTGGCCGAGTGGATAAAGATCATATACGTGTAGAAGCTTATGGCACAATTGATGAGGCGAATTCTCATATCGGATATGCCATGTCTAAATTGCAAGAGGAATGTTTTCGTAATATTTATAACGAACTTGAAAATATTCAACATGAACTATTTGATTGTGGAGGGGATTTAGCAATAGTAGAGAAGAAAATCCCTTATAAAGTAACGATAGAGATGGTCGAGTATTTAGAGAGACGAATTGATTCGTATACAGAAGAAGCGCCGCCGTTAGAGCGTTTTATTTTACCAGGCGGTAGCGAGGTATCGGCTGCACTACACATTGCACGTACAGTTATAAGAAGAGCAGAACGTTGTATAGTGTCCTTGCAAAAAGAAGGAGAAACCAATGAAATTGTTCTAAAGTATGTAAATAGGTTATCTGATTATTTATTTGCGCTTGCTAGAGTAATAAATGCACGTTTACAAGTGAAAGATGTGGAATATAACCGCAGTGCACTTGTTTTTCGTAATAAAGAAGAGAAGGAAGTGGAGTAATTCACTTTCTTTTTTTGTATACTTTTTTCTGTAATATCCCACAATAGAGAAGGTATGACGGTTATTAGAAAACGGAGGATGTATATGAAAGCGTTAAAATGTGGCGTGGTGATATTGAGTATATTATTTTTATCTCAATTACATGTTTACGCTGAAGAGAATCAGTGGATATGGCCTGTTGATGGGCAGATAAGTGATTATTTTGGGACAAGACATGGGAAACACTATGGTATTGATATAGCTGCGCCTATTGGAACGCCTGTTGCAGCTATTCAAAATGGTAAGGTGACAAAGTCTTATTTTTCAAGTAGTTATGGAAATGTTGTGTTTATTAAACATGGAGAATATGAGGCTGTTTATGCGCATTTAAATAAGAGATATGTAGTTCAAGGGGATACCATTTCAAAAGGAAAGTTAATTGGAGAGGTAGGGAATACAGGAGAATCGCGAGGAGCGCATTTACATTTAGAAGTGCATCAAGGGAGATGGACGATGGAGAAAAGGACTGCGATGAATCCATTGCTTGTTTTAAATGAACAAAAAAATCAAGTCGTGTCATCATCACTATATGTTGTACAAAAAGGTGATACTTTAGTTGGCATTGCTCGGAAATTTAGTATGACAGTTGAGGAAATTAAAGTGAGGAATGGATTGCGACAAGAGCAAATCTATCCGAATCAACAACTATACGTTAAGTAAAGGAAACATCCCCAAAGCATAACTTTTGAATAGATTTTATTTGCTTTTTAGTTAAGATTGCGATAGTAAATGAAATTATATCGACTTAATAACAAAATGCGACAATAAGAGCAACCTATTCTTAACGAAAAACCGTCCCAAAAGATCTTTTGGGACGGCTTCTTTTACCAAAAAATAAAGACACATATAAATCCAGAAATAGCTAAGTAGCTATATAAGTAAAAGACTTTTGTTCTTGTTTTTTCTTTTGTCCGAAATAGTACGATAGTTGGTTCGATTAGACCAATTGTAAGACAAAGTAAACCAAGAAGCATAAAGCCAATTGAAAGAGAATACAGGGCGATTTGTGGTGCTTGAAATGGAATCATCCATTTTAATAAAAATGCAATAAGTGCAGTGTAACAAATGCTACCGATGTATTTATTCAATGGTGTATCAGAACGGAAACCAGGAAGTTTCTTGGAAAACGGACGGGAAACAACTTCCGTTTGTAAAGATGTATGTTCTTCAATTATTTTTTGAGCTTCTTTTCCTTTTTGGAAAAGGGATAAAATCCAATTTCGCTCACCTTGGAAAATAAATTGAGAAGTTGTTAAATAGTGATCAACTTTTACCTTATTCCAACTCTTCCATGGATGACGCTCACACAATTTTAATTTACTTTCTGTTTTTTTATCATACTGATAAATACTTATGCCATCTTGGTCAAAAGTAGCGTAGTATGTCTCTCTTGAGAATGTGCCTAGATCAATTGGACAGTAGAAAAGTAATTCTTTTTTCAAATAAAAGTATTCTTTTCTTAAGTTCTTTTTCATTGCTTCTCGAATAGAGTGTCTTTTATCTTTCTTCATGACATTTCCTCCATAACTCAGAAAATGTTCTTATCTTAACAATTCAACATCTTATCACTTTTGACGACATATGACTAGGGGATTCATAAGAGAAATACCGAATTATAAAAAATATGGGTTGTATTGTAAAATATAGTGATTGCTTCTTTAATAATATAAAATAAATAACTTATTTTTAATAAGTTACGCTTTTTTTGTTCACAATACGATCATGTTGTTGTATAATGAAATGGAAAATAGAATATCGGTCTATCTTCGGGGCAGGGTGAAAATCCCGACCGGCGGTGATGAACAGTTAATAATTTCGTTCTAAGCCCGCGAGCCGTTAAGGCAGGATTTGGTGTGATTCCAAAGCCGACAGTACAGTCTGGATGGGAGAAGATGGAGGTTCAAGCGTTCAAAAAAGATAAGTATTTGAACGTCTGTTTGATGTGCCTTAAAATTCTCCCTTTGTGTAAATCACAAAGGGTTTTTTCGTTCTATGAAAAAATAGGCATAGCAGAACCTTTCCACTTTCCATGAGAAGATCGATGGAAAAGGAGAGAGAAAGATGAAACAAAAAAACAGTGTAGTGCAGATGGTGAGTGTAGCGATGCTAAGTAGTATTGCGTATTTACTAATGATGTTGGATTTTCCATTCCCAGGGCTTCCGCCATTTTTAAAAATTGATTTTAGTGATGTGCCAGCTTTAATTGCGGCGATAATTTTTAGTCCAATTGCAGGTGTAATTGTAGAAGCGATAAAAAATATTTTGCATTACGGGATTCAAGGAAGTTTAACGGGAGTACCAGTAGGAGAAGTAGCAAACTTTATAGCGGGATGTTTATTTATTGGTCCAGCAGCATTCTTATTCCGAAAGTATCGCACAGTAAAAAGTTTAACGACAGGATTAATGCTAGGCACAATTACTATGACAGTTATTATGAGTGTGTTAAACTACTTTATTATTTTACCAGCGTACACTTGGTTTTTAAATTCACCAGCTATGTCTAGTGATATTATGCGACAAACTATTGTAACGGCGATATTACCGTTTAATGTAATTAAAGGAATTGTTGTAACAATTGTATTTGTAGCATTATTTTCACGCTTGAAAGTATGGGTATTTGCAAAAATGAAAAATGCTTAAAAATATTAAACCATTAGCAGTTACGCTGCCAATGGTTTTTTTGTTAGTGAGAATGAAAAAGAGAGCAAAAACCCCCCTCATACTTATGAGGGGGGTTTGAAGTTAATAAAAGACTATTCGAATTTTAAAGAGTCGCCATCAAATGATTCGTCAGCAACTTTAATTGAGTCAGTTGGACAACCTTCGAATGCATCCATCATATCTTCAATTAATACATCTGGAATTTCAACGATACCTTGGTTATCGTCTAATGTTACAAATGCAATACCTTCATCATCATAGTCATAAATGTCTGGTGCAGCAGCACCACAAGMACCGCATGCGATACAAGTATCTTTGTCAACGATTGTATATTTTGCCATCTTTTTTCCCTCCTGGTAATATGTATGTGAAAAGTTCGCCAAAAAATTATAACCTTATTGTAAAACGGTTTTTAAAACTTTTCAACATAAAATTATAATGATAATGCTTATCAATTAGGGTGTCAACTTATTTTTGAATTATTTCATAAGATTTTCAAAATACTTAAATGTTATTTCGTTTGATACAATAGAATATATACAAGCATGTAGTGTGAATATGATAAGTTAAATGAATAGCAGTTAATGTGCAATCATATTGAAAAAGGAATGAAGCTAGACAGAGAGGTGGAAGCGGTAATGCAGCTACAATATACTTTATTGTATTGTTTAAAACAATTGAATGGTGAAAGAACCGTTTCTTCGATTTATTATTTATTAAAAGGAAAGAGATCGTCGCAAACATTACAAGATGGGAATATGTTTCAAATTTCTTTTTTGTTTGGGATTTATAAGTCATTAAATAGAGCTGATTATGATCAAGAAGTTGCAAGGTTGTTACGAACGGATTTAGTTCAAGGTATACATGATAATACATATGTGTTAACGACTGCTGGTAACATGCAATTAAACAAATGGGAAAGTGACTTTGCCTTTCCGACGTATTTAAATGGTTTACACTATGGTGAAATAGGTGAAACGTTTTGGAGGAGATTATCATTGATCGTTCAAACCATTTCGAATTTACAACAGGCGAATACGAAATTTATGCCAATTCAACAGGATACAGAAATAATGATGTGGGTGAAACGCTTCCTCACTGGAATACCATATATGAGAAGTGAATTGGCTAAAAGATTATGGAAGGAAATGCATACTCTTTTACAAAAAAATAATCCAGTAGAGGCGACAATCGTAACATATCGGTTAACTGGGTATGAACGTATTGGGTGTACTTTACAACAATTAGCGGAAATTACGAAACAAGATATATTTCGAGTTTATTTTTTATTTTGGGGTACAATTCATTTCCTTATTCAAGAAGTTCGCAATAAAGAAAATGAGTTTCCATTATTAGCTGAAATTATATCTTATCCAAATGAGAAAGCTGATTTATTTAGCTTATCAACGAAAAAAACATATAATCTTTGGAAACAAGGACGCTCTTTAGAAGAAATAGCAACAATTCGGAATTTGAAGGTTGCCACGATAGAAGACCATTTTGTAGAAATTGCTTTACGAGAAAAAGAATTTTCTATTGAGATGTTTATGGAAAAAGAAAAAATAGAAAAAGTAACAAAAGTAATTGAAGCATTACAAACACGTAAATTGCGTGTGTTGAAGCAAGCGGTTGGAGAGGAAATCTCTTATTTTGAAGTCCGTCTTGTATTGGCGCGGATGGAGGGTATAAATGAAGCTTGAGGAATATTTATATAAGTGGTTTGGATATTCTGAATTTCGTCCGGGGCAAAAAGGAGTTATTACGGACTTATTGGAAGGGAAAGATGTTGTAGCAATGCTTCCGACTGGAAGGGGAAAGTCAATGTGTTATCAACTTCCGGGGCTTCTGCAAGAGGGTACGGTGCTTGTTGTATCACCATTATTATCTTTAATGGAAGACCAAGTTACGCAATTAAAGTATGTCGTGAAAAATCGAGTTATTGCATTGAATAGTTTTCGGACGTTAAGTGAAAAAAGAGAAGCAATGAAAAAGCTATCWTTTTATAAATTTGTTTTCGTATCGCCAGAGATGTTGCAGTCGGAACTTCTAATAAGAGAATTGAAAAAAATTCATATTTCATTATTTGTCGTAGATGAAGCGCATTGTATTTCACAATGGGGCTATGATTTTCGGCCAGATTATAAAAAATTAGATAAAGTAATTGAGAGTATCGGATCTCCGACAGTACTAGCATTAACAGCAACTGCGACAAAGGATGTACTGCGAGATATAGCGGAAAGTTTAAATCTAAAAAATATCGCTGAGCATGTGTACTCAATTGATCGTCCAAATATTGCGATGGAAGTGCAATTTGTGGAAACAATAGAAGAAAAAAAAGAGGCGCTTTTTGAGCATGTAATGTATTTGCAAGGGCCTGGTATTGTTTATTGTTCAAGTAGGGCCTGGACCGAGCGTTTAACCGAGTATTTAAGAGGAAAAGGAATTACAGGTTTAGCTTTTTATCATGGTGGTATGGAACATGAAGAGCGTATGTTAATTCAACAACAGTTTATGAATGACCAGTTGCAAATTGTAATATGTACAAGTGCTTTTGGGATGGGGGTAAATAAGGCGAATACAAGATATATTATTCATTTTCAATATCCGACAAATGTAGCTTCCTATTTACAAGAAATTGGAAGAGGGGGAAGAGATGGAGAATTGAGTATAGCCATTTTATTATGTAGTCCATTGGATCACGATTTGCCGATTTCAATCATTGAAGATGAATTACCAAGTAAATCGCAAATACAATTTTTATTTTCGTTATTACAAGAAAGAATGTTTCAAACGAAAGTATTACCATTAGAAGATGTCGAAGAAATTTGTTATAATGCAGCAAGATTTAATGAACAGTATTGGCGTTTTACACGTTATCATCTCGAACATCTTGGAATCATACAACAGCGAAATCTCATGCTAGAKAGCTTGTCAGATGAAATAATGCACAGATTAATAGCGGAAGTGGAAGTGAGACTGCGTAATAAATATAGTGAGCTAGAAAATATGAAGTCATGGATACAAGTTCAAGGATGTAGACGTGAATATTTATTACAACAATTCGGTTATAGAAAAGAAAAAGAGATAGAAAACTGTTGTGATTACTGTGGTATTACAAAAACGGATTATAAAAAAAGACGAGCGCAACAGTTAGTTTTCGACTATAATTGGGAAACAGAGTTACAAAAGCTTTTCGGCCTAGGGAAGATGGAGGAATGATGAACATTCAAAGGCATAATGTTGAAGATATGAGTCCAAGAGAAATAAGACTGAATCTCTACATAACACAACTAATCATTCTTGGTATCGGTTGTTTACTAGCATATATATTATTTCAAGATAAAAGAGAAGTTTATAGTTTGTGGAAATGGGAACCGGTTTCTATACTTGTAATAGGTAGCTTGTTAGCGATCTGTATTGTGTTATTAGATTATGTTGCAATGCGAGTGTTTCCAGAATCTTGGTTTGATGATGGTGGCATTAACGATAGAATGTTTCAAGGAATTTCTGTCATGCATTTACTCTTTATCACGTTTATTATTGGTTTTGCGGAAGAGTTTTTATTTAGAGGTGTAGTGCAGACTCATTTCGGAATTGTAATAGCGAGTTTAATTTTTGCTGTGTTACATATTCGGTATATAACGAAGCCTTTTTTATTTTGTTTCGTCTGCTTTATTAGTTTTGTTTTTGGTTATGTATTCGAGTGGACAGGAAATTTGTTTATAACTGTCCACTCGAATAC